>CAKMZG010000032.1 GCA_929200335.1 uncultured Alphaproteobacteria bacterium
GCTCTGTGCCCACAAAGTTATCTTCATACCAAAGCGTTGTGTTACGCTTTTCAGCACCCCATTGGTAGTTACGGAAAATCACCATAGTAATCGCAGGCCAATCGTCACGACCACAAGCGGTCATTTCATTCATAGAAATACCAAAGGCGCCATCACCAGCAAAACCAACCACTGGGGTATCTGGGCAACCAATTTTTGCGCCCAAAATTGCTGGGAAACCATAACCACAAGGTCCAAATAAGCCTGGTGCTAGGTATTTACGACCTTCTTCAAACTCAGGATAAGCATTACCAATGGCACAGTTATTACCAATATCTGATGAAATAATAGCTTCTTTTGGCAGTGCAGATTGAATTGCACGCCAAGCCATGCGAGGGCTCATTTTACCTGGTTCTCTGTCACGCGCACGCTCGTTCCATGTTGTACCTGGATCATCATCTTCATGATCCATAGAAGACAATGTTTGTTTCCAACGAGAGCGGGTGTAAGCAATTTTCTCTTCACGCTCTTTACGCTCATGATTACCAGCCGTATCCGCTAGATTTTCCATAATGCCTTCAGCAACTGCTTTTGCATCACCAACAATACCAACAGTTACTTTTTTGGTTAGGCCAATACGATCTGCATTAATATCAACTTGGATCACTTTTGCATCTTTTGGCCAGTAATCAATGCCATAACCTGGCAGTGTTGAGAATGGATTTAGGCGTGTGCCAAGGGCTAGAACAACATCAGCCTCTTCAATTAACTCCATCGCAGCTTTTGAACCATTATAGCCAAGCGGACCAACAGCCAATGGATGAGATGCAGGGAATGCATCATTATGCTGGTAGTTACAGCAAACAGGCGAAGATAATTTCTCAGCCAATTGACGAGATGCATCAATCGCACCTGACAATACAACACCAGCACCGTTTAGGATAACTGGATTTTTCGCTTCACTTAAGATTTTTGCAGCCTCACGGATGCTTTCACGACCCCCTGGAGAGCGCTCAAGGCCAATGATTTGCGGCATTTCAATATCAATAACTTGTGTCCAATAATCACGCGGGATGTTAATCTGCGCTGGTGCTGAGCCACGGAATGCTTGTTCAATTACGCGGTTTAGCACTTCACAAACACGAGATGGATCACGCACTTCTTCTTGATAGCAAACCATGTCTTTAAACGCAGCCATTTGCTCAACTTCTTGGAAACCACCTTGACCAATAGTTTTATTAGCAGCTTGCGGCGTTACCAATAGCATTGGAGTATGGTTCCAATAAGCCGTTTTAATTGGTGTAACAAAGTTTGTTATACCAGGGCCATTTTGCGCAATAGCCATAGACATTTTACCTGTTGCGCGAGAATAACCATCAGCCATCATGCCTGCGTTACATTCATGGGCACAATCCCAAAATTTAATGCCGGCTTTAGGAAATAGATCTGAAATTGGCATCATAGCAGAGCCAATAATCCCAAAAGCATGTTCAATACCGTGCATTTGAAGCACTTTTACAAAAGCCTCTTCTGTGGTCATTTTAGTCATATTGATTTCCTTTTAAAATGAAACTTCATTAGATTTAAGTTTGGCCCCTTTATACATCCAGTAACATATTTTAGGTTCCTTTGTAGGCGTTATATAACAGAACAGATTTCAAAACCCAAAGCCAAATACGGCATTTTTTCACAATCTGCGACACGCAAACACCTTAAATACGACTAAAATTTGTGCTTTCTAGCTTATCTAAAAATTGCATATACTTAATCGCTGTGCCTTTGCCTAAAAGCTGAATATTTCTAAATGGCACTTTTTGAATAGGCCATATGGGGAAAGGCAAATCTTCAGCCTGCTTGCCCAATACACGATCAGCCAATGTTTCACCCATCACATGCGACATGGCAACGCCTCTGCCGTTAAACCCAAGACCCGCCACCAGCCCCTTTGCTGGCTCATGGAAATGTGGAACCCGATCATGGGTAACGGCAGCTTTACCACCCCATTTAAATTGCCAATTAACATCCGCTAATTGTGGGAAAATTCGAACAGCATCGCGCTTCAACCATTCAAAGCCTTTCAACATTCCATCTCGCGTGATTTCACCATGACTGCCGAAAACAATCCGATTATCTGGCTCACGCCTTGCATACATGATCACCCTACGAGTATCAGAAATTGTATGGCCTTCAGGTAAAATGTTATCAATCACATCTTTCGGCAACTGCTCAGTGGCAATCTGAATAGAAACAAAGGGCAATATTGATTGTTCTAAATTAATCAGATCGTCGCTATAAGCATTAGTTGCCACAATCACCCATTGACATTGCAGGCTACCCTTTGCCGTTTTAACCAACCACCCCTTGTCATTTTGAATGAGCGCATCAACTTTTGAATTTCCGTGAAGGTTAGCCCCTAACGCTTGAACCGCATTTGCCAAACCACGCACATGAGATAATGGCTGGATAGCTCCTCCCTTGGGATTAACAATACCCGTTTGATAAAGTTGACTTCCTGAAAGACTGGCAAGCTCGCCCCCTGCCACTGGCATCATTTTTGCGCCATATTGGTTCCATCGCTCAGCATTTGCCCATGCGACGTCTCCCATTTTGCGACAATGATCAACCCGAAGCCAGCCTTTTTGGCGCGCTTGGCAATCAATTTTATATTTCTTAATCAAAGAAAATAGAGTGTCGGCAGAATTTAATGAGGCTTCGGTTAGACGCTCAAAATAGGTTGAACCTACCAGCTTATGTAAATGCTCAGGACTAACAAATGGCAGCATGGGATTTACCTGCCCACCATTTCTACCTGATGCACCAAAACCTATATCTTGCGCATCAAGTACTGTAACTGATGCACCAGCTTCAACCAATTTCAAAGCAGCGCTGAGGCCTGTAAATCCCGCACCAATAACAACTGCATCACAAAAAACTTCACCCTCAAAGACACTGCTTTGAGGGTGAGGATTTGCTGTCGCTGCCCAAAGTGAATTGGGTGCATCATGACTAATTTGGATTGCCATACATGACCTATTAGCCTTTGCCTTTCCAAGGCACCAATTTATTCTCAATCATGCGCATCAAAATATCAATACCATATCCAATGACCCCAATAAGAATGATACCCATAATTACGATATCAGTTAATTGGAAACGAGAGGCCGTCATAATCATCATACCAGCACCTTTTTCCGCTGCCACAAGTTCCGCAGCCACAACAGTACCCCAGCAAACGCCCATGGCAACACGAGCGCCCGTAAAGATTTCAGGCAAGGAATTAGGTATGATCACATGGCGCAGGATTTGCCATTTGCTAGCGCCCAAGGAATAGGCAGCGTGAATTTTTGTAATTTTCACACCTGACACCCCCGAGCGTGCGGCAATCGCCATAATCCACAGTGCAGCAAGGAAGAGAAGAACAAATTTACCCCACTCGCCAATACCAAACCAAATGATAACCAATGGAATAAGCGCCAGAGGCGGCACAGGACGCATAAATTCAACAATCGGATCAAACCAACCACGGAAGAAATTACTCAAACCCATTGCATAGCCCAAAGGAATGCCTATTAAGGCACCACCCAAAAAGCCGAGAATAACGCGGCGTAGTGACCAATATAGATGCTCCATAAGCGTAAAGTTACGGAAACCTTCATTATTGATTTCAATCACGCGGCTAACCACTTTTTCAGGTGATGGCAAATAAAGCGGCTGCATCTGCATACCAGAATAAGGCGTGAAATTAATCGTACCTTTTGGCGTTAAAACAGCCTTACCATCTTTAGTTTCAACAGAACCACCAAGAGTAACCGGCTGACCGTTGATCGCAACAACTTTTGCACCAGCTTTACGATTTACTTCATCATTTTTATCCATCAAAACAAGCTTAGAGCCCCAAGCATTCACATTGATAAAATCATTCTTTGCAAAGCCATCGCCAAGCTCAACTTCTTTTTTCTCAACGGCTTCGCCCTGCTTGCTCACATGAACAAAAACCGTAGCATCATCCGTAGCGCCATCTGGCCCTTCCAAGGTATAGGTGAACTCTGTATCTCCTAAAAATGGCCCAGGTGCGTGAATTGGCGTTAGGCTTGAATTTGTGAAAGCTGCCCAGATAAAGAACACTGTTAATACAGAGATAACACTTGCCCAACGATCTGGTGTTACCGAACTTTCATCACCAAAAGTAACTGTTTTAAGTGCGTTGAACCCTTTAGATTCCAACATTTTAATTGTTAAGAATCTTATCGCAAAAAATGCAACAATTAAGATAGCGGTGTAAATTAGAAAAATAATCATGCGCTTTCTCCTGCACTACCCATAATCTCTTCCTCCATATCCCAAATCATTGAGAGGATTTCTTCACGCCGCTCACCGAATTCAGGGACTTTCTTCACTTCACGCAAATCGGCACCAACGCCCATATCTGCGAAAGGCAAATTATATTCTTTATGGATACGTCCAGGGCGCGGAGCCATAACGATCAAGCGCTCACCCAATAATAAAGCCTCTTCCACAGAGTGGGTGATAAGAATAATGGTTTTGCCAGTTTCTTTCCAAAGCTTTAGAACCAACCCTTGCATTTTTTCACGGGTCAAAGCATCCAATGCACCAAGAGGCTCATCCATCAAAATTACATCTGGATCATTAGCAAGGCAACGGGCTAAAGCCACACGTTGCTGCATCCCACCAGATAATTCATAAACAGCTTTTTCTTTAAAATCTTGCAAGCCAACTATATCTAAAAGATGATCAACATTTGAACCATATTCGCTTTCTTTTTTACCAGCCATACGTGGCCCAAAGCTAACGTTGTCACGAACAGACATCCATTCAAATAATGCACCTTGCTGGAATACCATACCACGCTCAGCATCAGGCTCATGCACTTCATGCTCATTTAGTGTGATTACCCCATCAGTTGCTGCTAAAAAGCCTGCAACAATATTTAACAGTGTGGTTTTCCCGCAGCCAGAAGGCCCTAACACACTTAACAATTCCCCACGTTTTAATGTCAAGCTAACATCTTGCAACGCCTGCACAAAACTGCCATCTGGCAAATCGAATTTCATTGAAACTTTGTCTAATACAAGATCGGACATTTCTCACTCCTAAATTCTATAAATTATAAGCTGAAGTCATAATTTTAGCTATACCATTGTATTGTTGGTTTTATTAAGAAGCCTATTAATATAAGATTTAATGCTTGCCCAACTTCACAATCGCTCCCAGTATTTACCTAAAGCATCATACTCCTAAATAAATTCAGGTCGACCCTCTAAATTCTTTTGTTTGTGCGAATATTTCTTGTTTAGGTATATTCGCTTAAACGCTACATGCATTAGCTTACCCAAATAATTTTATAACGCAACACAAACCTAAGCAAATACAAAAATGGCGCGAGATTATCCCGCGCCATTCATTAAAGTTAAATTATTTTACAGCTTTAAGTGGCTCAACATTTACAGCGTTGTCATAGTTTGGCAATGCTGCTGGAATGCTTTTAGCTTCAACAAACACATCTGCAACACCCTTCATGAATGTTTGAACTGCGCCGCCCATCCATTTATCAGACAATTGATCTTCAACACTTGGGAAGCTCATTGTTCCAATAGAAGATTTTGCAGCATCCATATCCATACCAGATTGCTTAGCAATTTTCTTCAACATGTCTTCAGGCTGGCCAGCATTCCACTTAGCGTTTGCATCAGCAGCAACTTTTAGGAATTTTGACAAAAGCTCTGAATGCTCAGCAGCAAAGTCAGCAGGAACTGAAGTCACGTCAAACACTAGAATGCCTAGCTCTTCTTTTTCTGCACCAGTTAGCAAAACATTACCATGTTTTTTCATGCTGGTTAGACCGCCGCCGTAACCACAAGCAAAATCAACATCGCCTTGACCAAGTGCAACAGCACCTTCAGGTGGCGCCATGTTCACAATTTTCAATGAAGCAAGATCAACACCAAAATGATCCATTTGACGCAAGAAACCGTAGTGAGCAGCAGTACCTAATGGCACAGCAACCTTTTTGCCAGAAAGCTCTTTAGCATTTGACTTATTGATCTCAAATTCTGAACGAACAACACAGTTATCATTTTCTGAATAAGAAACAGCGATATCAACGACTTGGATATCTTGACCAGCTGATGCAGCAACAACGAAAGGCGGCAAGCCTTGAGATTGTGAAATATGCACATCGCCTGAAGCCATAGCAGCTGACATAGCGGTACCAGTTTCAAATGAACGCCAGTTGATTTTAACGCCCATTTCTTTTTCAAATGTACCATCAGCTTTTGCAGCCAACATTGGTAGTGGCCACTCTAGGAAATAAGCAACTGTAATTTCTTTAAGACCCTCTGCTTTTGCAGCAGACATTGCACCAAATGCAACACCAGCAGCTAGAACAGCAGAACCCAATTTAAGTGAAAGATTTGTTAATTTCATTATAGACTCCCTCGTATTGAAATTATCGTGATGATCTAATCATAAGCTAAACCATCTCACTGTCAAACACAGAACGTAAAATTTTAAATTTAAATCTAAAATTTGAGAAAAATTGAAGATCAATTCAACAAACCTCTTCATCAAACTATGCTTTTATACGCTCCGATTTCGGATCATGGGCAGGGCGAGCATGTAGAGTTGCGCTATGACGCTCTCCAGCAATTTCAATCTCCCATGTCGAATTTTCTAAATCTTTAATGCTCTCGCCTTCACAAGGGACATAGCCCAAGCCAACCGAACATCCCAAATAATGCCCATAGCTGCCTGATGTAAGATAAGATATCATCTTACCATCGCGCACAATTGGTTCATTATGATATAAAAGCGGCTCACTATCATTCAATGTAAATTGCATCAAACGTTGCTTTAAACCCTCTTCACGTTTTTTTAGCACAGCATCGCGGCCAATAAATTCGCCTTTATCAACTTTTACAGCAAAACCAAGACCTGCTTCAATCACATGATCTTCATCAGAAATATCATGACCGAAATGACGATAGGCTTTTTCTGTGCGCAGACTATCCATTACATGGAGCCCACAAAGTTTTAAGTTATGGCTTTTGCCAGCTGCTTCAATGGTTTCAAAAACATGTGCAGCTTGATCAGTTGGCATATAAATTTCCCAACCTAGTTCGCCCACATAGGTTACCCGATGCGCGCGCGCTAATCCCATGCCAATTTCAATCTCATGCATCATGCCAAAAGGATGATTTTCATTTGAAAAGTCATGGGGTGAAACTTCGCTCAATAAAGCTCGCGAATTTGGCCCCATTACACAAAGCACTGATTCGCCAGCCGTCACATCCGTTACAACTACAAAATCATTTTGCCCAATATGCCGCTTAAACCAAGTCATATCACGCTGTACAGTTGCTGCTGGCACAACCGCAAGATAAACAGTTTCTGATAGGCGCGTAACGGTTAAATCACATTCAATACCACCGCGCTCATTAAGCATTTGCGTATAGACAATTTTACCAACAGGCACATCCATTTGATTGGCGCAAAGACGATTGAGATAAGCACAAGCATCACGACCCTCAATGCGAATTTTACCAAATGACGTCATGTCATATAGGCCAACATTCTCTCGGATTGCCATATGCTCTTCACGCATATTATCAAACCAGGTTTGACGCTTCCATGAATATTCATATTCAGCCTTTTGCCCCTCACGAGCAAACCAATTGGCGCGTTCCCAACCTGCGGTCTCACCAAAAACAGCACCTCTTGCCTTCAATTGTTCATGGAGCGGAGAGCGGCGAATGCCACGCGCAGTCTCTACCTGACGATAAGGGAAATGATCGGCATATAAAAGGCCAAGAGTTTCGCTTACTCGCTCTTTTAAGTAGTAACGGTTTTTTTGGAATGGTTGGGCACGACGAATATCTGCTTCCCATAAATCGAAAGGCGGAATGCCATCGTTCATCCATTGCGCCAATGCCATACCAGCACCACCTGATGAAACAATACCAATTGAATTATAACCAGCTGCAACCCAATAACCCGATAATTCTGGTGCTTCACCAAGATAATAGCGATCATCTGGCGTAAAGCTTTCAGGGCCATTAAAAAAAGTGTGGATGCCAGCTTCACCAAGAAACGGCATACGATTGATGCCCATTTCTAAGATCGGTTCAAAATGCTCAAAGTCTTCTGGCAATTCATCAAAGCAAAAATCAGGCGAAATACCACCCATGCCCCAAGGCTTTGCGCGCGGTTCAAAGGCGCCGATCAACATCTTGCCTGCATCTTCTTTGTAATAAGCGCACTCATCAGGAACACGCAGAGACGGCACTTGACCCAAACCTTCAACGGCCTCAGTTAAGAGATAAAAATGTTCACACGCATGAAGCGGCAGCGTTACATTATTTTGAGCAGCTAGGTTTCTACCCCACATGCCACCACAATTAACGACCAAATCAGCTTTGATTGAACCCTGCTCGCCATCTTCATCACGAACCCATTCAACACCCGTTACTTTGCCATCAGCTTCGTTAACTTTTTCTACCCGCACACCTTCTATAATTTGCGCACCATTCATACGCGCACCCTTAGCAAAGGCCATGGCAATATTCGCTGGATCACACTGACCATCATTAGGCAAATATACTGCCGCTTTCATGCCATTAGTATTTAAATGCGGATGATACTCCAAAACTTCTTTTTCGCTAATTTCATGTACTTCAACATCAAAGGCTCTTGCTAGAGATGCTTGGCGCAAAATCTCTTCACGGCGTTCATCGGTTAATGCAACGGTGATTGAACCATTGGCACGCATACCCGTTGCAACACCAGTTTCAGCCTCCAATTTTGTATAAAGATCGGCGGAATATTTTGCCAAACGCGTCATGTTTTGTGAAGGACGCAATTGGCCTATCAAGCCTGCGGCGTGCCAAGTGGTACCACAAGTTAACTGCCTGCGCTCAAGAAGGACAATATCTTTCCAACCCAACTTAGCAAGATGATAGGCAACAGAACACCCAGAAACACCACCACCAATAATTACAACTCTTGCTTGCTCAGGAACATTCTTTTTCATCATACACCCTATGTATTAAAGCGACGAAGCTGATCAGACATCAGAATCCCCCACTTGTCAAATGCTTTACAGAAGGAAAAATAATTTTATAATAAAATTTGCTTTTAGCGAAAAAGTAATGTCAAAATACGACGCAAATGATAAGATGATGGGCCAAATGAGAAGTTGCTAATTAAATTAGGCAAAAATAGGAGGCAACGAAATGGATGTTTCTAGCGACGTGAAAAACCCTTCGCAACCGATCGACTTTACCTATGCTTCAAGCAACCACAGCCGCACAAGACAAACTATTGTGCGCACCATTGAGAACCTAAGTGGTCAACGCCGACTACGTGATATTTATCACAACTATGTTGCCAGCGAAAAGAAACAAGATTTCTTTGATACCGCCATTGATAAATTAAACCTTCATGTGAATTATGATCCTGAAAAACTATCAGCAATTCCTAAAGACCGTCCCGTTTTATTCATTGCTAACCATCCCTATGGAGTTGCAGATGGCATCATCTTAACATGGCTTGCTAGACAAGCGCGCCCTGACGTAAGGGTTATGGCCAATGATGTCTTATGCCAAGCACCAGAGGCCTTAAGTAACCTACTACCCGTTTCTTTTGATGGCACTCGTGAAGCATTGCAAACCAATATTAAAACCAGAAAAACCGCTATAAAAAATCTTCAAGATAATAAAGCTATTGGCATATTTCCTAGTGGTGGTGTGGCAGCTGTAGATAAACCATGGGCGAGATATGCTGTCGATCCTCAATGGCATGTGTTCTTGGCAAAAATGGTTCAAAGCTGCAATGTAACGGTTGTACCGTTTTATTTTCATGGCCAAAATTCGCGCCTGTTTCAACTCTCAAGTCACCTAAGTTACACACTACGATTGGCTTTATATTTTCACGAAACTCATCGCTTGATGAATAATCATATTCGCGTTGAAATTGGCGACCCCATAGAGCCTGAAAATTTAGCTCAATATAAAGATCGTGATGAGTTGGTACGTTTCTTGCGAAAGCAAACCTATGGCTTAGCATTAAAAAATGCAGCACAAAATTCTCATAAAAAACCTCTATGGCAACGCGAGTATCAATTTCCGTCTTACCTAAAATTCTAAAAACTTTATTACCTTAAATACGACGCGCCGTGTCGTAAGAAATTTTTTTCTTGTCGAATTTAAATTTTTAATCCTTAATACGCAAAAAGATTATCGCGATTGAGGAGTTCTTCGCATGACAAACACTAACGATTCCCTCTCTATTCCAAACCAAGCAAGAGTTGTAATTATAGGAGGCGGTGTTGTTGGCGCATCCTGTCTTTATCATCTAGCAAAAGCTGGATGGACTGATTGCGTGCTGTTGGAAAAAAACGAACTCACCTCTGGTTCTACTTGGCATGCTGCTGGTAATATTCCTACATTTTCTGGCTCTTGGGCTGTGATGAATATGCAGCGTTATTCAACCGAACTTTATCGCGAGCTGGGCGAGCTGGTTGATTATCCAATGAATTACCATGTAACGGGCTCTGTACGTTTGGCTCATAGCAAAGAACGTATGATGGAATTTGAACGCGCACTCGGCATGGCGCGCGCCCAAAATATTGAATATGACATGATGTCTTTGGATGATCTTAAAGAAGCCTATCCATTCATAGAAACTCATGATCTGGAAGGGGCGCTTTATGATCCAACCGATGGCGATATTGACCCTGCACAATTAACCCAAGCACTGGCAAAAGGTGCGCGAGATATGGGCGCCAAAATCATTCGCTTTTGCCCTGTAACGGACGCCAGACGCGAAAATGATGAATGGGTGATTGAAACAGAAAAAGGCGAAATTCGCTGCGAATATGTAGTTAATGCCGCTGGTTACCGCGCTCAAGAAGTAGGTAAAATGTTTGGCCGAAATATGCCGATGATGACCATGAGCCATCAATATATTCTTTTTGAAGACAATGATAAAATCAAAGAATGGTCAACCAATGCGAGCAAAAAATTACCGCTTCTACGCGACGTAGATTCATCTTACTATCTGCGCCAAGAAAAATATGGCATGAACCTAGGGCCTTATGAAAATAATTGCCGCGCTCATTGGCATACAGCCGATGATCCTATGCCGGAAGATTTTTCATTCCAACTGTACCCTGATGATCTTGAGCGCATTGAATGGCATTTAAATGATGCCATGGAGCGTGTGCCTATTTTAGGCGAATGTGGCCTATCAAAAGTTATCAATGGCCCTATTCCTTATACACCCGATGGCCACCCTTTAATTGGCCCTATGCCCGGCGTGCCTAACGCATTTGAAGCAGCCGTATTTACCTTTGGGATTTGCCAAGGCGGTGGCGCAGGCAAAGTCTTAACCGAATGGATTACTGAAGGCACAACTGAATGGGATATGTGGGCTTGTGATCCTCGCCGCTTTACGGACTTTACCAAAGATCAAGACTATTGCACCGCTAAGGGTATGGAAGTTTATGGCCATGAATATGCCATCCATTTCCCTCATCATGAGTGGCCAGCCGCGCGTAATATGAAGCTCTCACCTGTCCATGATAAAGTGGTTGAGCAAGGTGCAGTTTTAGGCGCTTATAATGGCTGGGAGCGGGCAAATTATTTTGCCCATGCTGGCGATGATACATCGGAAGAAGCAACATTCACTTGGGATCGCAAAGGCCCTTGGTATGAGCGCGTACGTGAAGAGTGTCATGCGGTGCGCGATGCGGTTGGCATTTTAGATCTTCCTGGGTTTTCTCGTTTTGAAATGACCGGCGAAAATGTGGCCGACTGGTTAAAATCACTTATCACTGGCATAGTGCCAAAAGTGGGTCGCGTAGGCTTAGGTTATTTTGCAGATCAAAAGGGTCGTCTTGTGACAGAAATGTCCATCATCCATGAGAGTGACGATAGAATTGTTTTAATCACCGCAGCGACCGCCCAATGGCATGACAAAGAATGGTTAGAGCGTCACATGCCAAAAGATGGTTCAATCACCCTTAATGATTTAACCAATGATTATGATACACAAATCGTAACAGGGCCAAAATCTCGCGACCTATTTGCCGATATTTGTGAGGCCGATCTCAGCCTCCCATGGTTGAGCTATCAAGAAGCAATCATTGCTGGAAAGCCTGTAAAACTTCTTCGTGTATCCTATGCTGGTGAATTAGGCTGGGAGGTTCATTCTAAAAATTCTGATACCCCTGCAATTTATGATGCTTTGATGAGCGCTGGCAAAAACCATGGCGCAAAACCATTTGGCATGTATGCCCTTGATAGTCTGCGGTTAGAAAAATCTTACCGCACTTGGAAGGGCGATCTTTCAACTGATTACACCATCTTAGAATCTGGTCTTGAACGTTTTATCAATTGGAACAAAGGCGATTTCCTTGGACGTGAAGCTTTGGAAGCTGAAAAAACAAACGGTGTAAAAAAATCATTTGTGAGCCTCATTGTTGAGGGCTGTGAATATGATGCACCCTATATGTCTAACCTTTGGGCTGGTGATAAAATTATCGGTGAAACTACATCTTCGGGTTATGGACACCGTGTTGAACAAGCCATTGCTTTGGGATCTGTTGCCAGCGAACATGCAACGGCTGGCACAGAATTAGAAATCGAGATTTTTAACAAACGCTACAAAGCTATTGTACAGAAAGATGAGCCCCTATGGGATGCTGAAAACCAACGTTTAAGAGGGTAGAATATGGCAACAAAAAAATCAGCTGAATGTACTGACAGCAGAACAAATACTAGTACCCGAACAAGTGGTAGAGCAGGTGGACGAAATGCTCGAAAAGCGTTACGCGCCGCCCCATTGGCTGAAAATATTCAACCTGTGAGAGCTGGCCTTTCTGGCGGCTCTTATCAGCCCTTAAGCGCTGAAGATGTTGAAAAAATCAATGACGCCGTTTTAGACGTTTTGGAAAACATTGGCCTTTCTCAAGCCACCCCAACTTGTGAAGAGGCCTGTTGTAAAATTGGCGCCTATGTTGGCGATGATGGACGATTAAAATTTCCTCGCGAAGTTATCCAAAATGTGATTAAAAATGCCAATCGCAACTTCACCCTCCATGGTAGAGATGAAAAACATGATCTTCATCCCCAAGGGAAAAAAGTACATTTTGGCACGGCTGGCGCGGCTGTTCATGTGGTGGATGTGGAAAAGAACGAATATCGCGAAAGCTATCTTCAAGACCTTTATGATGCCGCGCGCATGGTGGAGGATTTGGACAACATCCATTTTTTCCAACGGCCAATGGTTGCGCGTGAAATAGAACATCCACGAGATCTGGATCATAATACCATTTATGCCTGTATGAAAGGTACAACAAAACATATTGGCACCAGTTTCACCTTAGCTGAATATGTACCAGCTGCACTGGAAATGATGTATAAAGTGGCAGGGGGCGAAGAAAAATTTCGTGAACGCCCATTTGTCTCAAATTCAAATTGCTTTGTGGTTCCCCCCCTTCGCTTTGCCGTTGATGCTTTAGATGTCTTAGAAGAATGTGTAAAAGGCGGCATGCCCGTTCTATTGCTTTCTGCTGGCCAAGCTGGCGCAACTGCACCTGCCGCCATTGCTGGTGCTGTTGTACAAGCAACCGCGGAAGTTCTGGCAGGACTTGCCTTTGTAAATGCACTTGTACCAAGCCATCCTGCAATTTTTGGCACATGGCCTTTTGTTTCTGATTTACGTACAGGCGCCATGTCTGGCGGTTCTGCAGAACAAGCAATCATGAGTGCTGCCTGCGCTCAAATGGCAAATTATTATGACCTGCCAGGAGGCTCTGCCGCTGGCATGTGTGACAGTAAAATGCCCGACATTCAAGCAGGCTGGGAAAAAGGTATCTCCACAACTTTGGCTGGATTATCGGGCTTAAATCTCGTTTATGAATCAGCGGGAATGCACGCTTCTCTTATGGGCTTTTGTCTAGAAAGCTTAATCATTGATAATGATATTTTAGGCGCTGCGCTACGGTGCACCCGAGGCATTGAGGTCAACGAGAAAACCCTTTCCGTTGAAACCATGCGCGAGGTTTGCCTTGGCGATGCAGGGCATTATTTGGGACATGGTCAAACTCTAGAGTTAATGCAAAGCGAGTATCTATACCCCAAGATTGCAAACCGCTTTAGTCCAAAAGAATGGGAAGAATATCAAAAACCTGATATTGTAAAATTGGCGACGCAACGCAAAAAAGAAATGCTTGCAGCACCTGAGAAACAATTAATCGATCCTGAAATCGATAAATGGATTAGGGATAATTATAATATTTTGATGTAAGTGTTCTGCTGCTTCAAGAAGCTTATTTCAACGTACCAGCTTTTTGCTCAGCTTTAAGAGATGCATCAGCATCAACATAAGCTTCTTGACGTTCAGGATTCCAATATTTCAAATCCTCTAAGGCAATGGCGCGTCCTGTCACAGCACAACGCACAAAATCGCCATGCTTAATGATGCGATAATCGCTGACGTCATATTTTAATTTAGCTTCAGCACCACCTGTGACTTCCAATAAATTCATAACTGCGCTCTATCCCTTTGTTGTTGCATATCACCCTGAATTTATTCAGATGCATGATGCTTTAATGGCCATTCCATGATGATCTTTTAGCGCCTTCCAAATAATTTTTCAATATCGGATAGTTTCAACGATACATAAGTCGGGCGGCCATGGTTACATTGACCAGAATTTGGTGTTTCTTCCATCTCTCGTAAAAGTGCATCCATCTCTTCTGACCGTAAAATGCGCCCAGAGCGCACTGATCCATAGCAAGCCATGGTCGCCGCCACATGGTCAATTTTATCTTTAACCAATTCTGACGTTCCCCATTCAGCGATTTCGTCCACCAAATCCATAATCAACCCCTGCACATTAACCTCACCCAAAATAGCAGGGGTCTCACGAACTGCAATAGCACCTGTACCAAAGCGCTCAATCCCAAGCCCTAATTCAGATAAACCTTCCGCATGTACCATCAGACGATCAATATCATCTTCTTCTAAATCCACCACTTCCGGAATAAGCAGTCCCTGACTTGCAATGCCATTCTCAGCCAAAGCATTTTTCATGGCTTCATAAACGAGCCGCTCATGGGCTGCGTGCTGATCAACAATAACAAGGCCATCTTCCGTTTGAGAGACGATGTAATTTTTATGCAATTGCGCACGCGGAACCCCTAAAGGGTATTTTTCATCATTGGGGGTAGCCTTGGTTTCATTGGCACGAACATCCGATGAAACCACATCCATACCATCCATACGTGATTGATGCTCTTGCATAGGCTGTGTATAAGAACCAGCTTCACCTACTTGATAGACGGGTGCATCTTCACGAAAGCCACCACTATCAATATTACTGTTACTGTTACTGTTACTGGGCATCGAAGCTGCTGGAACATAATCTTGCCCATAATCTAGGGGGCGATTGGCAGAATTTTGCCAATTGAAATTTTGATTAGGGGTTGGCTGATAATTCCCATCCATATTAGAGCGCGCCGCATATTGCGCCTCTCTTTGCGCCTCATTTTCACTTTGGGTGCGTTTGGCAAAAGCTGCCAACATATCCCCCGCATTATGGGTGGATGCACGGTGACCTTGCTCTGCCAATACTTGGCGTAATGCGCCAACAAGAAGTCCTCGGATCATACCGGGATCCCGAAAACGTACATCCGATTTTGCAGGATGTACATTCACATCTACTTGTTGTGGTGCGGTTTCTAAAAATAACGCAAGCACAGGGTGACGATCACGGGGTAAATAATCCATATAAGCCCCTCTAATCGCGCCACTTAACGAACGGTCTTTGACGGGTCTGCCATTCACATATAAAAATTGATGTTGGGCATTACCGCGATTATAGGTTGGCACAGCGGCAAAACCATAGAGCCTTGCCCCCTCACGTTCAGCATTAACCAAAATAGCATTGTCTTTAAAATCACTGCCCAAAATCTGCCCAATACGCTCCAATAATCCCGCCTCACCAAGACATGCAGGATATTCAATAGGCTTGCGCTCACTGGCAGAATAAGAAAACCGAATTTCCGGAAAGGCCATAGCAATCCGCTTGATCATATCTGCAATGGCGGTACTCTCAGCACGATCAGATTTTAAAAATTTTAACCGCGCAGGCGTTGCATAAAATAAATCACGAACCTCAACCACGGTACCCTTGGTTAAAGCAGCAGGTTTGGGACCTTCAATCTCGCCACCACGCACGTTAATTTCATAGGCACTCTCACCATCTTCTGTTCTGGAACGAATGGAAAGTTTCGATACCGCACCAATAGAGGGCAATGCCTCACCACGAAATCCTAATGTGCGAATATCTAAAAGATCATCAGAGAGTTTTGAGGTGCAATGGCGCTCAACTGCAAGGCGCAAATCACCCTCGCTCATGCCGCGACCATCATCGGATATGCGGATTAAATTTTTACCACCAGCAACGGTGACAACTTCAATGCGGGTTGCACCTGCATCAATGGAATTTTCGATCAATTCTTTAATTGCACTGGCAGGGCGCTCGATCACCTCACCAGCGGCTATCTGATTGATTACATTTTCTTCTAAACGTTTTATTAACATTTGATCTCTCCGATTCTCACCTTGCCCGATTCGCTAAAAAAGATCAAATGGGGAACGAATGTAAAACAAAGATGGAGAATTTAAGAAAGCTTTAACTTTTTAAGCACAAATAGCAAGAGCAGACATGAAGAAAGCCCATATCCAAGCATGACAAATGTCCAAATTTCTATATTTCCTTTAACAATGGGAATAAAAATTGTTGTTGAAATTGCAGATCCCAAGAGCGTGCAGGCGCCATAAAATGCGGATGTTAGGCCTGCGATTTTTGGGTGAGGTTCAATGACCATGCTGGTGGCATTGCCCAGCACCACCAAAAAACTTGCACAATATAAAAATA
>CAKMZG010000033.1:0-985 GCA_929200335.1 uncultured Alphaproteobacteria bacterium
CTTGAAGCTTCTCCATGTGGATTTATTGATAAAAACGGAAATTGGGTTATTAAGCCAATTTTTGAAAAAATAAAGGTTCATCAAAAGTATTCTAAATTCGGTTTCGTAACAACTGGTTTTGCCATACAATATTCCAAGAAATGGGGAACTGTAAATAAATATGGGGAATGGATTATAGCTCCAATTTTTGAAGAAATTGAACCCTTTATTAATGGAATATCGCTTGTAAAAATAAATGGAAAATATGGTTATATAACGGATCAAAGGGAATGGCATGTTAAGCCAAAATTTGACTTTGCATTGTCATATAAAGCAAACATAGCAGCAGTATTAGATGGTAATCATTGGAAATTAATAAATAAAGAGGGAAAAATCATTGACAATTTTTATTCTGATGATCTTGTACTTTTTTATGATAATTTTGCAAGATTTCTACAAAATGAAAAATATGGAATGGTTAATATTGATGGTGATATTATCATTACCCCTATGTTTGAAGAGCTCTTACCAGCAAGTGGAATGGTAATGGTAGAGTATGGTAAGAAGCCTTATAATAGTTTTAGAGGATTTATGAATTATTCAGGCGAGCCTCTAACTTTTAAAATATCTGATGTAAAGCAAGTAGCTAAATATTTTGATGAGGTTTCAGAGCAAAAACTGTATGATCCTACAATTATTTCAGGGTTGTCTAATGATGCAATTATAAAAATTGCGATGCAGCCTATTGTTGATAATGATAAGCCTATAAAGTTTTTAAGGCCAATTACCCAAAATGAAATTTTATTTTCATTATGCCCAATTGTTAATCATGGATGTGGGTATGTTGATATTAATGGGAACTGGGTTTTAAAACCTAATTATGAATATTTAAGCAATTTTGAAAATGGATTTGGTATAATTAAAATTAAAGAAAAAGATGGGGTGATAAATCACAAAGGAGAATGGATTTTTCCTCCTGTGGCAGACTTAATTACTCGTGCTAACG
>CAKMZG010000033.1:995-1448 GCA_929200335.1 uncultured Alphaproteobacteria bacterium
ATTCAGAACTATTATTTAATGTAACCATTTATGAAAAAGAAGATAATAAAAGGATTAGCAAAACAGGAATTATTGATAGTAGCGGGCAATGGGTTTTAAAGCCTAAACATGATAATATACATATTTATGAAAAAAATACAGTAGAAAGTAAGTTGGATTTAATTGGTGCTAAAGCACATGGTAAAGGATGGGGGTATATTAATATAAAGGATAAATGGATTGTTGATCCTGAACCTGTACACAATGGGTATAAAAATATTCAAAGAGATTTGATAACATGGGAAGTAAATAAAAAAATTGGTGTAATTAACCTTTCAGGACAATGGGTGGTTGAGCCTAAATTTGATAAGATTGTAATCTTAGATGATTTGTTGAAAGTAAAATTAGATAAATATAATGGATATCTAAATCTATCAGGGAAGCCAGTAACTTTTACATGGGATGATTTTGATA
>CAKMZG010000033.1:1458-2901 GCA_929200335.1 uncultured Alphaproteobacteria bacterium
GATATGTGGCAACAAGATATTGCATCAGGTAATGATGCTAATTAGCTTTATACATTAATATTTTATCAAAATAAAGTGTTTGAGCTATATTCACATGAGTTTAAAAATAAATAATTTTGGATAATTTATAATGCATGATATTGGATTGAAGATTGCTCTATTGGGTGCGGCTGGAATTTTTGCTCAATGGGCAGCGTGGCGTACGCATTTGCCTGCCATTATTTTGCTATTGGTTGCTGGGTTATTGCTGGGGCCTTTGAGCATCTATTTTTATCATGAACAATTAATCGACCCCATCCGTGATTTTGGTGATCTTTATCGTCCCTTGGTTGGTCTTGCTGTGGCTATTATCCTGTTTGAAGGCGGCTTGTCGCTAAAATTTGCCGAAATTCGTGAAACCTCCAAAGCCGTGCGACGTATCATTCTATTCAGTGGCCCACTTGTTTGGCTGACAACGGCAAGCGCTGCCCATTACATCGCTGGCCTTTCATGGCCGAGCGCTGCGGTCTTAGGCGCTATATTGGTGGTTACAGGACCCACGGTTATAATGCCCTTGTTGCGTCAAGCGCATTTGCACAACCGTCCCGCGTCCCTATTGCGCTGGGAGGCAATTATCAATGACCCCATCGGGGCATTATTTGCCGTCTTGGCCTTTGAGTGTGTTTTGGTTTTCAATGGTCATTTAGGCGCTGGCCATTTGGTAAGTACTTTAATTATTGCTACAATTGTAGCGGTCGTAGGTGGTTTTTTAATGGCGCGTGCGATTGCCTTTGCTTTCATAAGGGGCTGGGTGCCAGAATATTTAAAAGCGCCAATTATGATCTCCCTTGTTTTATTATCCTATGCGGCGAGCAATGCTATTTTAGAAGAATCTGGCCTTCTAACCGTCACCATCATGGGGCTAACTCTTGGTAATTCGCGCATTACTAGTCTTGGCGAGATGCAGCGCTTTAAGGAAACCATCACCACTTTACTGGTTTCTGGCGTTTTTATTCTTCTTACAGCTTCCCTAGATTTGGATAGTTTTTTAAGCCTTGATTACCGTGCCTTTGCTTTCATCTTTTGCCTATTGTTCCTAATTCGCCCGATAATAATTTTTTTGGTGACTATGGGCAGCGGCATCAATTGGCGTGAGCAATTGCTAATCGGCTGGATTGCCCCACGTGGGATTGTCGCTGTAGCGGTATCAGGGCTTTTTGGGCAAGCGCTATTTGATTTAGGGGTAAGTGATGCTAAGACTATTATTTCGCTCACCTTTGCGGTAGTGCTTTCTACCATTTTGCTCCATGGCTTTAGCCTGTCGTTCTTGGCAGGTGTTTTGAATTTAAAATCTAAGGCTAAGCCGGGCATATTGTTTGTTGGCGGCAGTGGTTGGAGCCATCAATTTGCTAAAAAATTACAAGAAGAAGACATTCCGGTTCTAATTGTGGATAGCAATTATTC
>CAKMZG010000033.1:2911-14455 GCA_929200335.1 uncultured Alphaproteobacteria bacterium
GCTTGATAATATCCCGATTTATTTTGGCGAGGTTTTGTCTGAAGATGCGCATCATCATCTTGATTTAAAAAGTTATAAATATCTCATCGCTGCCAGTGATAACAGTGCTTATAATGCACTGGTTTGCACCGAATTTGGCCCTGAGATTGGGCGGGGTAATGTATTTCAAATCGGCACGCACCGCGAGGAAAAAGATCATAAACTGATGCATTTCACACTGGGCGGGCGGCCGCTCTTTAAGCCAGGTTTAGAATTTAGTGATTTACGTTTGAAAACCTATCAAGGCTGGGGGTTCAATGCCACAGAATTGAGCGATAGTTTTGATTTTGAGGCGTTTAAAGCCTCACGTCCAGAGGGGACGCATTTGCTATTATGGCAAAAATCAGGGGGCGACATTGTTATGGCCTCTCAAGCCAATGGGCAAGAGCCAGAAAGTGGCGATAAAATATTCTCTTTTGGCATTAAACCTAAGCGCACAAAGCAAGCGCAAGATGAAGAAGATGCATCATGAAGCAATATCAGCTGATTTTAAAAGCACCCCGCACCAGTATTGAAGAGCTGGTGGACACATTAGAAAATACCATTGATGAACTTGGCCTTCCCATGTCTTTTTATGAAGATGTGAGCGAGGATAATAAAGGCTATAGCTCCCATGAGGAAGAAGAAACTTGGGCAGGTGAAATTAAAGGGTCTGATTTAGATGCAGATGGCAATTTTATTCCTTGGTGCTTGTCCGTCTATTGTTCTGAAGATGATTTGCATGTTCTACAGGGCGAGATTAGCAATATTATTAAAACTGCTCGCCCTGATTTAGAAATGCAATGTATTGAAATTGAAGATCGTGACTGGGTGAGTGAAAGTTTGAAAAATTTAGCACCTGTGCATGCTGGGCGTTTTATCATTCATGGTAGCCATGACCGAGATATTATCAAACCTCAAGATATTGCCATTGAGATTAATGCCGGTCAAGCCTTTGGTACAGGCCATCATGGTACAACGGCTGGTTGTTTAGATATGTTAGAAGCCACATTAAAGCGCCGCAAATTCTATAATGTATTGGATTTAGGCACGGGCTCTGGTGTTCTTGCAATTGCTCTAGCCAAGCTTGCCAAGGTTCCAATTCTAGCAACAGATATTGATCCCATTGCAACCAAGGTTACTCTTGATAATGCAAAATTAAATGGGGTACAAAGTTTTATTGATGCGGTAACATCAGACGGGTTTAAAGCGGTAGAGATATCCAAACGCGCACCCTATGATTTGATCATTGCTAATATATTAGCACGTCCTTTATCAAAAATGGCGGCACCCCTTGCGCGTCATTTAAGTGCTAATGGAGTGATCATATTATCAGGATTATTGCCTCATCAAAAAAAGGCTGTTGTTGCGGCTTACCGTTTGCAAGGGCTAAAATTGCATCATGCCTATGAGCGGGATGGCTGGCTGACCTTAGTCATGAATTTATAGCTGATTAAATTTCAGCTATAAGCCTTAAAATGGGTAGTTAGAACCTGATGGTTTTAAATTTTCACGTTTAATACCTGCATTTTTCAATGTTTCATTGTCTAGCGAGAAAAGTGCGTTATTTACATAAGCTTTTGCTTGTTTTTCACGAGCTGCAATCATGCGATTATAAAAATTGCGTAATGACATTATTAGTCTCCTTATGGTATATAGTAGTTAATATAAATATAGCCTGTGCATATAATGTGACTAGAGACAATTGCGCATACTAGTCTTGCATTCAGTGCATAGACACGTCATATTCTAACTCTAAAAAATGGAGTTATTCTCAATGACAATGACAGCTATTGATTCCAAATTTCAAATTTTCTCTGTTCAGTCTGAGACAACTGATGTTGCAAAACGTCTGAATGATTTTCGCAAAGTGCTAAAACAACAAGGCGTAGATGCCTTTATGGTGCCGCGCGGCGATGAGTTTAAGGGTGAATATGTGCCAAGCTGCTCTGAGCGTTTGGCTTTTATTACAGGCTTTACGGGTTCTGCTGGTTTTTCAGTGATTAAAGATCAGGGCGCAGCGCTATTTATTGATGGGCGTTATACGGTGCAAGCACGCGAGCAAGTAGATGCAGCATTGTTTGAACAATGTGATTTATTTAATCACCCACCAGCAAAATGGATGCGCGAAAACCTTGCACCTAATTCTACTCTTGGTTTTGATCCTTGGTTACATAGTATTTCAGAAATCAAGGCTTTGAAAAATACATTGGCAAAAAAGGGCATCACTTTAAAGCCCATGGATGAAAACCCTATTGATCAGATATGGCATGATCAACCTGCTATCCCACTAGGCAAAGTCAAAATCCAAGAGCTTGAATATGCAGGTCAATTGGCAAGAGATAAATTGAGCGAATTGGCTGATAAAATCAAAGACGCTGGCGCAGATCATTATCTAATTAATGATACAACATCTGTGGCATGGGCGTTTAATATTCGTGGTGAGGATGTGCCGCATACACCTGTAGCATTGAGCTTTGCTATGTTATCAAACGATGGTAATCACAAGATTTTCATTCATGAAGAGAAGCTATCTATTGAAACCCGTGCCTATCTCACTCAAATTTGTGACATCCATTCTATTGATGCCATGGAAGGTATTGTAAAAAATGAGGCGCTAAAAGGTTCTGAGTTTTTATTAGACCCAAAATTATTGGGGCAGACATTTGCTACTTGGATTGAAGACAATGGTGGCAAAATGCAATTTTGTGATGATTTGGTGAGCCTTCCAAGAGCGATTAAAAATGAAGCTGAAATAAAAGGATCTAGAGCTGCGCATATACGCGATGGCGTGGCTATGGCAAGGTTTTTACATTGGTTAGATAGCCAGCCTGTTGATGAGTTGAACGAGATATATATAGCTAAACGTCTGGAACAATTTAGAATTGATAATGGCGATAAATTTAGTATGCCACTGTTAGATGTATCCTTTGATACGATCTCGGCTAGCGGTGTTAATGCGCCATTGTGCCATTATCGTGTGAGCGAGATTAGCAATCGACAACTATCTGACAATGAAATTTATCTAATTGATTCAGGCGGGCAATATCAAGATGGTACAACAGATATCACCCGCACCGTTGCCATTGGTGAGCCAACAGCAGAAATGAAGCGCCAAAATACGTTGGTACTGAAAGGCCACATAGCCATTGACCAATTGCGTTTTCCAAAAGGCACCAATGGTGCGCAAATTGACATTTTGGCGCGTCATGCACTTTGGCAGGCTGGCTTTGATTTTGCCCATGGTACAGGCCATGGGGTAGGGTCTTATTTATCCGTTCATGAAGGGCCTCAAGGTATTGCAAAACGCTATATAGTGGATTTCCAACCAGGCATGATTGTCTCTAATGAGCCGGGCTATTATAAAGAAGGCCAATATGGCATCCGTATTGAAAATATAATTTTAGTAACAGAGCCAGAGCCTATTGCGGGTGGTGAAATTGAGATGATGGGCTTTGAATGCTTGAGCTTTACGCCCATTGATAAGCGTTTGATTGATAAATCCATGATGAGCGATTCTGAGGTTAACTGGCTCAATGTTTATCACCAAAATACATTTGATCTGATTTCACCGTATCTTGAAGGCGATGCATTGGTTTGGTTAAAACAGGCCACTTCCGCACTTTAAAGCTTAATCGCTACACATGTTAGAATTTACCTTAGATTTTGGTTGCCATAAACTTTGGTTACCAAAAATCGGGCATAATCTCTTGCAGCCGGCCACCGAGACGAATTGGGGAAATGTGTTTGGCAAGCCCAGTTATATCATTGGTTTCAATGGCTACACCACAAAGCGTGGCCTCGCCAGAAGCTGGGGTCATACGACCTTTGCCAATTTTGGTAACAAAGCGCTCTAAGGGTTCATGTTTTTCCATGCCAAGGGAGGAATCATAATCACCATACATGCCAGCATCACTCAGATAGGCAGTGCCGCCTTCAAGAATTTGATGGTCAGCAGTTGGAATGTGAGTGTGTGTACCCACAACAAGGCTCACGCGGCCATCCACATGGTGTCCAAAGCATTGTTTTTCAGATGTGGCTTCTGCATGGAAATCAAATACAATAGCATCTGCCACTTCACCAAGCGGGCAGGCATTTAGCGCCTCATCAGCTGCTAAAAAAGGGTCGCTTAATGTGGGATGCATGAAAACTTGCCCCATAATATTAGCCACTAAAACTCTCGCGCCATTACGTGCTTCATAGAGATTTGAGCCGCGCCCAGGAGTACCTCTGGGAAAATTGAGAGGGCGTAAAAATTCTTCGTGGCGCTCACAAAAAGTAAGGGCTTCTTTTTGATCAAAAGCATGATTGCCAGTGGTTACAACATCGGCACCTGCATCTATGGTTTCTAGAAAAATTTTCTCCGTAATGCCAAACCCAGAGGCGGCATTTTCACCATTTACAATTACAAAGTCCAGCTTATGGGTTTCTACAAGGTTTGGCAGTCGTGAAAATACACTTTCGCGCCCCACGCGCCCGACCATATCACCCAGAAATAAAATTTTCATGCAAGAGCCTTTCAACGGCCATTAAAAAAGGCTTATGCTTTACAGTACAAAACCTTTTTCAGTAAGAATTCTATCCATTCTAACATCATGATGTTCCATTGGCACACGCTCGACCTCCTGGCAAGAAAAGCCAATGCCGATTAGTAAAGGTTTTATGTCTTTTTCGTGTAGACGCTTTATCGAGCGATCATAATAGCCGCCGCCATATCCAAGACGTGAGCCATTTTTATCATAGCCTGATAATGGTACAAGCATGATGGTAGGATCAAGCACAGGCTCATCTGCTGCTGGAACTAATGTGCCAAATTCTGCTTCTCGTAATTCAGTCTCATTGGTGAAGTTGCGAAATACAAGCGTTTCCCTATTTACAATATCAGGTAAGCATAGTTGAGCCCCAGCTTGACGTAGATTATGCATTAGTGGACGTAGATCAACCTCTGAACGAATGGGCAGAAACCCAGAAATGATTTCTTGAGGGGAAAATTCTATTTCATCAGCATATTTGGCCATCTTAAGGCTGGCTTCTATGCGCCAGTCCATAGGCAAAGAATCACGTGCAGCAAGTGCCTCTTCGCGTATTTGCTGTTTATTTTCAATGATTGCATATGTCATTTTGCTCTCCGAAATATTTTGTATGGAGAGCTTTAAAGCATCTCGACATTACATACAATGAGTGCTGGTTGTAAAAGTGAGTATTAAAGTGTTTTAGTTATTATAAAATAGAAATACTCTAGATTATATGAAGTGCCAGCCACTTTATTTGGTGGTTAGCATGATCTTCATATAATTAGAAACTAAAGCTTCTTATTATATAAAGTGCCAGCCACATAGACCGTGAAGCGAATAATCCTGGGAACCTACAAAGTAGGTGGGCGCCGTATGATAAAACCCACGGGTCTAGTCAGGGACAGCTCCCGTTCAGAATATTAAGGCCTCAGGGATGTTGAGCTTTGCACGCGTCAAGCAGCCGGCTTGTGAAATATAGAAAGAAATCTTAAAATTGCAATGCTTATAAACTTTTTGATAAATTGAATTATTAATTATAATTGAATATTTATTTGAACAACTATTTAAGTTATTGAAAATATTTAATTTTTAATTTTACTTATTAAGTAATAATTCTTGCTGAGGATAAGATATTTGTATATATGTGTATATTTAGGAGATAATATTTCATAATAGATTATCTCGATATTATTATATAATTTAGTATCTGGCAGGATATATGTTGCGAACATTTTTTGAATATTGTTATTTGCCTAACAGATTTTCTTTTAAATATTTAATTTTATTTATTAACACATTATTTTTTATTAGCTTTTTTTTGATTTCTAGCTATGAAGCATATGCTTTTGTATCGACTTCTTCTGGTTTGAATAAAACAAATGTTTGCCCAAATGATAATACAATATTTACCGTCATCTTATATGAGAACAATAATAGGACAAGGGTTAGTATTGAAACAGCTAGCACCTTAACTGGAGCTAGCAATGGTTCGCAATATAGAAATCAAGCCCTACATGCGCTCAATCCTATTACAAATACTCTGATTCAAGATTGTTTTGGAACCGATTATACACTGGATGCCCAAAATGGTGCTGATGGTGATTTTTTGCAAGATAGATATCTTGGGTTTATTATAAAAAATACCAGTACTCAAGATAAGCTAGAATATGCGGTATATGAAGAGGATGGTATTTTAAAATTTAATGAGGGTAATTCGCCATCAGGTTGTATTGGAGCTGCTGACAATAATATTTGTGTTACAACTTCTACAGATAATAGTACTCAAGAAGAGGATGCTGAAGAAGATAATTCTGCCGAAGTTCTTAGAATACAAAAATTAATAACTCAAATGATGCTTTACAGAAGTAATTTATTGTTAGGCAGTCAGCCAGATTTGATTGATGTTCTATCGGTTGGAGAAAATACCCTTTCAGGTAGTGGTAATGAACATAATGGTAGATTTAATTTAAGCACTAATATTACAAATCCCATATGGGCAAGAATAAAGGCGTCTTGGTCCGTTAATGGTGCGGTAAAAAATAGATATGTGCATGGCTCATTTGGTTTACATCATGTATTTACACCTAATTTTGCTGCTGGCTTAATGTTAGAGATGGATTATTATAATTCTAAAGAGGGTAATTTATCTAACTATGGTAGAGGCTGGTTAATTGGGCCATATGTTGTTTTAAAGTCGCCTGAACATCCAATTTATTTGGACGCTAGAGTGTTATGGGGTGAATCCCATAATAAATTAAATGATAATGTGAATGATTTTAAAACAGAGCGTTTTTTATCTCGCATAAAAATCGCTGGTGATATTGAATTTGATCATTTTATAATAACACCAAATATTATTGGTGCCTATACATCAGATAAGCAGGAACAATTCATTAATGCTAATAATCTTATTATACCAGAGCAAAAAATTGAAATAGGTGAACTTACTCTTGGCATTGATCTAAAACTGCCAATTGAGGTCAATACCGGCAATTTAGTAATTGATGCAGGTTTTAATGGCATTTATTCTTATCATGAAGAATCTAATCCCGCTATTTCCAATTCGAATATATTTGAAAGATGGCGTGGGCGATTTGATTTAGGTTTTGAATATCAGCTAAATGAATTAGTTACAGTTGAATTTTCTTCATTTTATGATGGGATAGGTTCCGCTGATGCTAGAACAATCGGCTTAGATGCTTTGTTTAGTATTAAATTTTAGGAAAAATGTTATTTGCAAAAATTTTTAAATTATGCATCTACGCCAAATACTCGATTATATATCGCTTTAACTTGCGCCATATCAGCATCAATGCAAACGGATATTTTGGGTGCTTCATCTTCTAAGCAAATTTGGGTTTGCCCAAATTCTTCGCCTTCTTCAATGACGTTAATGGGTAATTGTTCCGTACTAAACAATTCAGGATGGGTGCAAGCAATGACTGCTGCAGGATCATGAAAACCACAGCCTTGAACCCCGATGCTCTCATAAAATTTCAAATAAAACCTTGAGATTTCTTGCAAAAAGCCACCAAATTTTGGTGAGACTTCAGCCAAATTGTCAAAAAACTCCTCTTGGCATGGCTCCAGCATGGTGACATCAAGACCAACCATGGTTACATTTGCACCAGAATTAATGACAATATTTAATGCATGGGGATCATGGTAAGTATTAGCCTCAGCATGGGGGGTGATATTGCCAGGAACTTTTGCTGCGCCGCCCATAAAGACGATTTTCTTCACATTTGTTGCAAATTCTGGATCAAGTTGAATAGCATGAGCAATATTTGTAATAGGGCCAATGGGGCAGACAACCAATTCGCCTTTATGTTCTCGTGCCATGCGGCATAAAAATTCTGCGGCTGTTTCTTCAAGGGCTGAGTGTTTAGGCTTTTGTGCGGGATATTCACCAAAACCTTCATCCCCATGCACATTATAAGAGGGCGCTATGGTTTTGCCCTCAAGCGTCATGGCTGCACCTTTGGCAACAGCTGCATCCTGTCCGATAAATTCTAAAAGCCATAAGGCATTGCGGGTTGCTTGCTCAATATTCACATTGCCAAAGACCGTAGTTAATCCCAAGAGTTCAATATCGGGCGCCAAGGCAGCGTAAATGATAGCCATTGCATCATCTACGCCAGGGTCTGTATCAATGATTAATTTCATCTGAATTTTCCTCATCATTTATACGATTTTGGATTTAGTATAGCTTAAGCACGATAAAACAGGGTAAAAAAGATGATTATTCAGGTTTAGCTTTAGCTTTTTCAGTGATTTTTCCGCTCATATCTTTTAAACGCTCTGCAACTCGTGTTAGATTTTTAGCCACTTGTTGTTCTTTCGCTGCACTGTCTGAGAGGGTTGCAGACTGTGCAGTTTGCAATGCTGCAACTTCATTTTCTAAGCGTTGGATATTCTTTTTTAATTCAAAGACCTCATCCACCATCATTATGCCAGCCATCACGGTCAAGCGTTGATCGCCGATCTCACCAAACGAACCTTTTAAGTCGCTCACATGTCCATCTAGGGTTTTAGCCAATTCAAGCAAATGAGCCTCTTGCCCGTCTTCGCAGGCCATTCTGTAAGTTTTGCCATTTATCATTACTGCTACTTGTGGCATTGGCTCTCCAACTTAAAATTGAACTTGGTTATAGATTAGGCTGCGCCATCAATTACGCTACGAATATTTTCCATGGCATTGACTAGACGGCGAGATACTTCACGATTTGCATCTTCAAGACGTTGTGCGCGTGCCTCTACGCCATCTAAGGCCTCTGCCATTTGACCGCGATCAGCCACCATGCGCTGCACTTCTTCTTCTACATCGCGAAGACTTTGGGCATTCTCAATATGAGCATCAACCACTTCTTCAAGTTGGCCTAATGCTTGATCAAGTTGTTCAAATGCCTGTGTTATTTGGTCTTTGCCGTTGTCCATAGAGTAAATCTGTTCGTGGTTACTTGGATCGAATCAATAAGTCTTTAAAGGACTTATTAGTAAAACATTATGCGCTACATGAGGCAAAGGTCAATAATTTGCGCAAGTTTCCAACTGATTTTAATTGGGGTGAATTTTGTTTTAATCATCTTTTACTGGGACGGTATAATTTAAACCCAATCGGCCACCATCAGCATAGATAGTTTGTCCTGTGATATAGCTGGCTTCTTGCGAGGCTAAAAATACGGCTATGCTGGCAATTTCTTCTGGATCGCCAATGCGCCCCATGGGGGTGCGGGATAATATTTTTTGTTTAGCTTCTGGGTTATCCGCAACAGCGCTCAGCATTTCTGTCATAATAGAGCCAGGGCCAATGGCATTGACACGAATGCCGTGAGGTGCAAGCGATTGTGCCATAACTTTGGTTAATTGATTAACGCCACCCTTAGAGATCGAATATGGCACTTGATCGCCAATGGCAAAGACGGCATTGACCGAGGACATGTTAATAATGGCTCCTGGTTCATCGCCAGCTTTAATATTTTCCACCATATGACGCGCCACCGCCTGACCGCATAAAAAGCTGCCTTTTAAATTCACAGCTAAGACTTTATCAAAAGTTGCCTCATCAAGGTCTAAAAAATTGCTCGAGGCCACAATGCCAGCATTATTAACAAGCACATCAATTTTTGAGAATTCATCAATACTGGCGGCTATGAGATTATGCACATCTAACGGTTCGCTCACATCACAATGGATGAAATGCAATTTTCCATCGTTATGTTTTGCAACTTGAGATAGAGTTTCAACGGCCTCTTGTCCCGCCTTATCGTCTTGATCAGCTAAGATAACATTCATGCCTTCTTCAAGATAGCGTTTGCTGATAGCATAGCCGATGCCTTTTGCAGCACCTGTGACAATAGCAGTTTTTGATTTTATGCTCATGACATTTAAAAGCGAAGCTTATAGCTTTGCCTATCCCTCAATGTTTTTCAGTTGTTGGGCAGCCTAATTTAGTTTTTACAAAATGCAAGTCACTTCTTAGCGATTTAAGATTCCACGTTGATCTAATACTTCGTGTATTTCATCCAAAATATCGGGATCATCAATGGTTGCAGGCATTTTAAATTCAATGCCATCAGCCATTTTTTGAATGGTACCGCGTAGAATTTTGCCTGAACGTGTTTTGGGTAGGCGTTTCACACAGAATGCTACCTTAAAGGCCGCCACGGGACCAATTTTTTCCCTAACAAGTTGCACAATTTCCTGCTCTATATCCTCTTCAGAGCGCTCAACGCCAGAATTTATGACAATAAAGCCTGCTGGCATTTGCCCTTTTAGTTTATCGGCAATGCCAACAACCGCACATTCAGCAACATCCTTATGGCTGGCAATAACCTCTTCCATCGCGCCCGTTGATAATCTGTGGCCGGCCACATTGATGATATCATCAGTACGTGCCATAATATAAAGATAGCCATCTTCATCTTTATAGCCTGCATCTGAGGTATTATAATAACCTGGAAACTCGTTTAGATATGCTTCTTTAAAGCGTTCATCAGCATTCCACAGGGTTGGCAGACATGATGGTGGTAGAGGTAACTTCACAACAATATTGCCAAGTGTTTCAGTGCTTAATTGCTTACCCTCATCATCTAATATTTGAACGTCATATCCAGGCATAGCAACGGTTGGAGAACCGTGTTTAACGGGCAACATACCAAGACCAACTGGATTAGCAGCAATTGACCAGCCTGTTTCAGTTTGCCACCAATGGTCAATAACGGGGCGCTTAAGATTTCTCTCCGCCCATTCAATGGTATCAGGATCAGCGCGCTCGCCAGCTAAGAATAAGGTTCTAAAATGGCTCAAGTCATAATCTTTGATCAATTTACCGGCGGGGTCTTCTTTCTTGATAGCGCGGAACGCAGTCGGCGCCGTGAAAAGTGCCGCAACCTTATGTTCTGATATCACCCGCCAAAATACACCAGCGTCTGGAGTTCCCACGGGCTTACCTTCAAATAGGATGGTGGTATTACCGTTTAGTAGAGGTGCATAGACAATATAAGAATGCCCCACAACCCAGCCCACATCAGATGCTGCCCAATAAACTTCACCGGGCTTAATGTCATAAATAGCGCCCATTGACCATTTTAATGCCACCATATGGCCGCCAGTATCACGCACCACACCTTTGGGTTGGCCAGTGGTGCCAGAAGTATAAAGAATATAGGATGGGTCGGTTGCCTCAACAGCGATACAATCGGCTTGTTTGTTTGCTGCTTGTGCAGCATCAACGGATAGCTGCCAATCCTTATCCATAGGCTCATTCATGGGAGCAATGGCTTGCTCTCGTTGATAGATTAGGGTTGATGATGGCTTGGCTTTAGCTAATTTGATGGCCTCATCCAACATAGGTTTATATTCTACAACGCGGTTTGGTTCTATGCCACAAGATGCAGCCATAATCACTTTGGGGGAGCAATCATCAATGCGGGTAGCAAGTTCACTTGCTGAAAACCCGCCAAAAACTACGGAGTGGATAGCGCCTAATCTAGCGCAGGCAAGCATGGCC
>CAKMZG010000033.1:14465-16927 GCA_929200335.1 uncultured Alphaproteobacteria bacterium
AGCATGGCCTGTGCAGCCTGTGGGATCATTGGCATATAAATGATGACGCGATCGCCTTTACCCACGTCAAGTTCACGTAGTGCAGCCGCCAGAGTTGCGACGTCATTTTGTAATTCTGCATAGGTGAATTTTTGCTGTTTGCCTGTGATTGGGCTGTCATAAATAATGGCAAGTTGCTCGCCTCGGCCATTTGCCACATGGCGATCAACACAATTATAGCAAAGGTTTGTCGTAGCACCACTAAACCAACGGCCATAGATGCCTTGGGTTTCATCAAATACTTTATCCCAAGGGGAGTACCAATCAATCTGCTTTGCGCATTCTGCCCAAAAATTTTGTGGGCTGTTTTGCCATTGCTGATAGATTTCTTGATAAGTTGTTGCCATTTTTTTCTCCCTAATTTTATGATATTTTAAACGAGGCTTTTTAAAAATGTCCACGACAAAATGTAACTATGTATATTTCATAGAAAACTGCTGTAAGTACAATTCTTGGGATCAAATATTGATACGCGGTGCTAAACTAAATGATTATATATATATGATAATACCCTCACTTATATTGGTATGGTAAAGTGCTAATCACTTAAAAGTAGTTATTAAAATAAGAACAATATAATTATGACTATGCTTAAAAATTTAGAATTTTTAAAGGAAAAGACCTTATCAAGACGGTTTTATGCTATCGTGGTAGGTACATTTGTATGTTCTGCTTGCTTATTTTTAATTTATGCGCAGATATTACAACCACCTCAAGACGAAATCATACGTGGCTTTATAGTGACGATTTTTATGACGCCGCTGATTACTATTCCTTTTACAATTTATGCGATGGATTTGAACCACCAATTGTGCAGAACGCGTAATGATCTTGCCCAATTGGTGCGTGAAGACCCGCTGACTAAATTGCTCAATCGCCGTGGATTTTATGAGAGAATATCAGTAAATGATAATCTTGAGTTTCATGATAAATTTGTTCTACAACCTGTGGAAACAGTGCAGATCCAACATGGTGCATTGTTAATATTGGATGTTGATAATTTTAAGAATATAAATGATACATACGGCCATGATGTGGGTGATGAGGTTTTGATAGGACTGGCGCAAGTTATTTCTAAATCAATACGCGATGGCGATACTGCTGCTCGTATTGGTGGTGAGGAATTTGCTGTCTTTATCAATGGTGCAGATGTCCATGATATAGCGGCTGTTTTTGAACGAATTAAAGCTAGGCTGAGCGAAATTCCTATTTATAGTGCTGAGGAAAATATTTATATCAGTGTTTCATGTGGAGCCGTTTTAGCCTCTACAGGGATGAGTTTTAATGCCATTTATAAAGCAGCAGACGAAATGCTTTATAAGGCTAAAAATTCTGGTAAAAATTGCATGTTCCTTAACAAGGATAAGGTATCGCTTGGCGTTATTAATAATGACCAATTTGTTAATCAAGCGGCAAGTTAGCTATATTAGGCAACAATTTGTTTAGCTAAATGCTCTGCCCAACCTTGATTAGCCTTTGCATTAGGGTGAAAGCCGTCTTCAACAAAGCCATCTTGTGTAATATTTTCCATTCGAGGGATAAAATTTACATCACGCTCTATGCAAAGGTGATAAGCTTGTTTTCCTAAAATTTGCGCGCGCCATTCTAAAATAAAATTGAGTGGTTTAGGCAAGAGCGGAAATTTTGAATAGGGCGCATGTGGTGACCAATAGAGTTTTGCAGTTGGAAAGCGAGCATGAAGGGCATAGATTAAATTGCCAAATTCTTGCTTGAAGCGAGATTTTGTATGCCAGTTTTTAGAATCATTAGCGCCAATTGAAATATAAATATGATCATAATCGCAATGCTCTAAATTTGGTACGACTGAATTTAAAATCTCGCCTGCAACTGCACTGTTATTCCCATTCATATGCCATTCAACGGGCTTTTTAAGAGCCTTGCTCAGTTCTGCTGCTAGTTTTGGGGTTAAGGTCTCAGACGTATCAGCACAACCAACACCGGCTATTCCGCTATCCCCAAGGCATAGGATTTTTATCGGTCTTGCACGGCTTGTGCCTGCATTAATTAACCCACTTTTAGCACCCTTAGCAGGGGGCAAGCGGATAGATTTTTTACGGACATAAAGTCCTTGAATTAAATAAATAGGAAAACAGAGCCAAGATAATATCCCCAGCATATCCACCTCATAAAAATTAATAATAAAAAAGCCTGAGTAAATAATACTCAGGCTTACCTAATAGTAAGAATTTTAAAAATTCGCAACTAATTTTGAATGCATTATTTTTCTAGCACAGCCACACCAGGTAGAGTTTTGCCCTCTAGCCATTCTAAAAATGCACCGCCAGCCGTTGAGACATAAGAAAAATCATCGCTGGCACCAGCGGCTTTTAAAGCTGCAACGGTATCGCCGCCACCGCCAACTGAGATTAATTCGCCGGCCTTTGTGCGTTTGGCTGCAAATT
>CAKMZG010000034.1 GCA_929200335.1 uncultured Alphaproteobacteria bacterium
TTCCTATTCTATGGTGTAATTTCAGGCTTTTTAATCAGCATTGGAACAATTCTGCCCTATTAAACCGTATCCCACGTCGGTATTTCTTACATTTCAATTCTTTACACCATATCTCCCCTCATTACCTATATCATTGCCCTGATGGTTGGCATGGATAGGATCATAGCCTTGAAAGTTATAGCCGTTATCTGCGGTTTAGCGGGCAGCCTATGGCTGGCCTTTGGCAAATTTCAAGGCTTAGGCGTTGGTGGGGGAGATGGTGGAGCAATTTGGCTTATCCTTGCAACCTCTATGCCGTTTTTTCTGGCGTTGGGAAATATTTTTCGCTCGCGATTCTGGCCAGAAGGCGCAGGTGCCATCCCACTGGCCATTGGCATGCTGGGATTTTCAGGCGTTGAGCTTGTCATCTTTGCACTGTTTTATGAAGATGGCCACATGTTGGAACTTGTAAGCAACAATTCAGCAATGGCCGTTTTAATACTTGGCATCCTCTTTAATGTAATATATTACGCCTTTTTCTTTCTTTTGCAAAAAACCGCAGGCCCCGTATATTTGGGGCAAATTGGTTCGGTTTCAGCGGTCTTGGGCGCCATAATCGGACTTTATATATTTGGTGAGGTTCTGCCAGATAATTTCATTTTATCTGCATTGCTCATAGCCATTGGTGTGGCATTATTTCAAATCGTGCATCAAAAAACCGTTAAACAACAAGGCAGATAACTTAGACAGTGCCTTTTTGCTTGCATAATAAAAATAAAGCGACTATATAATAGCCAAAATCTCAGGCAATTCGGTCAGAGTGGTTCAATAAAACGAACCGCTCTTTTTTATTGCCTATACATAATGGTTTATTGCCTAAACCAAGATACGGAGCAGCCTCTTAATATGGCAGATTTATATGAACCGCGCTTGATAAAAGAAAGCGGCATTGATGCTAAGATCACAGCCCTTTTAGAACCCATCATCATTGAGCTGGGTTTTAGAGTAGTGCGCATCCGCATGATGAACATGAATGGCCTTGTGATGCAGATCATGGCTGAGCGCTCAGATGGCACGTTTACCATCAATGACTGTGAAGCTATATCTAAAGCCATTTCACCTGTTCTTGATATTGAAGATCCAGTTGCTGGCGAGTATAATTTGGAAGTATCTTCACCTGGCATAGATCGTCCGCTAGTTAGACGCTCAGATTTTGATATTTGGGGCAGTAATGTTCTTAAAATGGAAACTAGCCATATGATTGATGGTCGGAAACGCTTCCGCGGTTTTGTTACAAAAACCAGCGATGAAAGCTTAACATTAGAACGCGTGAATGCGGGAAAAGACGAACAAACCACCTTTGAGATCCCTTATGATGCATTGGTGGAAGCAAAATTGATTATGACTGATGATCTTTTAAAAGATGCACAGAATTTTGATAAGGCTGCACAAGCAGCTAAAGGAGAGTAGACATGGCCGTTAGTGCAAACCGTTTGGAACTGTTACAAATCGCAGATGCTGTAGCTCGCGAAAAATCCATTGATCGCAATATTGTGATTGATGCTATGGCCGATGCCATTCAAAAAGCTGCAAAATCTCGCTATGGTGCAGAAACTAACATCCGCGCTGATATCAATGATAAAACTGGTGAGATCAAACTACAGCGTTTACTTGAAGTAGTTGAAAATCCTGACGATTTCACAACTCAAATTGATCTTGAGACAGCTGTACAACGTAATCCTGCTGCAACCATTGGCGATTTCATTGCTGAGCCGCTACCGCCGATTGATTTTGGTCGTGTGGCCGCGCAATCTGCTAAGCAAGTTATCGTACAAAAAGTGCGTGACGCGGAGCGTGAGCAACAGTTTGAAGAATTTAAAGATCGCATTGGTGAAGTTATCAATGGCACGGTTAAACGCGTTGAATATGGCAATGTTATTGTTGATCTTGGCAAAGGCGAAGCCATCATCCGTCGTGATGAATTAATCCCACGCGAAACTTTCCGTTATGGTGATCGTGTTCGTGCTTACATCTATGATGTGCGCCGTGAGCAACGCGGGCCGCAAATTTTCTTATCCCGTACTCACCCACAATTCATGGCTAAACTTTTCCAAATGGAAGTACCAGAAATCTATGATGGTATTATTGCCATTAAATCTGTTGCGCGTGACCCAGGTTCTCGCGCTAAAATCGCAGTAATTTCTAGCGATAGTGCCATAGATCCAGTTGGCGCTTGTGTGGGTATGCGTGGTTCTCGTGTTCAAGCTGTTGTTGGTGAACTACAAGGCGAGAAAATCGATATCATTCCATGGTCAGAAGATGCTGCCTCATTCATCGTTAATGCATTGCAACCAGCAGCCGTTGCTAAGGTTGTTCTAGACGAAGATTCAACTCGCATTGATGTTGTGGTGCCAGATGATCAACTTTCACTTGCTATTGGTCGTCGTGGCCAAAACGTTCGTCTAGCCTCACAATTGACTGGCTGGGACATCGACATCATGACTGAAGAAGATGAAAGCACCCGCCGCCAAGACGAATTTAACAACAATACGAAAGCTTTTGTTGATGCGCTTAATGTCGATGAAATGGTTGGTCAATTGCTTGCTTCTGAAGGCTTCACCTCAGTTGAAGAAGTTGCCTATGTAGAATTGGACGAAGTTGCCAGCATTGATGGATTTGATTCTGAAACAGCTGAAGAACTTCAAGCACGCGCAAAAGAGTTTCTAGAGCGTCATGATCGTGAAATGGATGAAGAGCGTAAAGCACTTGGCGTTGAAGATGAATTATTAAGCTTAGAGGGTTTAACGCTTCCAATGCTTGTTGCGCTTGGTAAAGATGACGTCAAAACTGTTGAAGATTTTGCTGGCTATGCAGCTGATGATCTTGTTGGTTGGAATGAGCGTAAAGACGGCGAAACAACACGTTTTGCTGGGGTATTAGATGGCCATGACATTTCTCGCACCCAAGCTGAAGAAATGATTATGCAAGCTCGCCTTGCAGCTGGCTGGATTACTGAGGAAGAAATGGCCGCAGCTGCAACTAATGATGAGGCAGAAGCTGAATCGCCTGCAGACGAAGCTGTTAAAACAATCAATGTCATTGAGGTTGAATAAGCTGAATTTGACAAAGCATACATTAATTCTACCCACAAATTGCTTTGGGGTTTAATTTCTGTTAAACGAACCGTAATTTGGTAACAATGATGAAACGTACGAATACCGAACGGACATGTATTGTTTGCCGCAAAACACAAGACTGTGATGATATGATCCGTTTTGTAGTTGGGCCAGATCGAGAGATTATGCCTGATTTAAAACGCAAGCTTCCCGGTAGAGGCGTTTGGATTTGCGGTCAAAAAGAACATGTGGCACAAGCCATAAAACAAAATGCTTTTGCAAGGGGTTTTAAACTTCCAGTTAAAGCTGATCAAGAATTGTTGCAAATTCTTGATCAAATGCTGGTAAAATCAGCATTAAACAGTTTGTCCCTTGCCAAAAAGGCTGGGGAAGTGGTATCGGGCTTCACAAAGGTATGTGCGGCACTAAAATCTGGCAAAGTAATTGCTTTGCTACATAGCGCTAATGCCAGTTCAGATGGTATTAGAAAAGTAACCCAAGCGCTTAAGCAAGCGCCGAATGGTTCAGCTAAGCCTAAAGATTGTGGCCAATCAGATGATTGCGAGCAGACTAAGGGCGTAAATGGGATAAAGGTTTTTACCCTATTTAATGCAAATGAACTTGGATTTGCATTAGGGATTGAAAATGCAACCCATGTGGCGCTGCAATCCAGCGGAGCCGGTAGAGCATTCATCAAGCGTGTACATGCGCTTGTCCGATATCGGGGCGGTACTCCGGAGGTTGAAAAAACATCTTAATGCGCGTATTTTACGATCGTTGAGATTAAAAAAGACGTTTTATATATCTGCCCTTATTTTGGGTAAAACAAAATAGGCAGATAATAATACAATATGGGATTGAGAGAAAATCATTCAATCCCCTAGGATATAGGTAAGTATGAGCGATAATAAAGCTGGTAACGGCAACAATAATGAAGCACCAAAAAAGACGCTAACCCTTAAATCTGGGGCTGGTGGCGGCACTGTGCGACAAAATTTCTCCCATGGGCGCAGCAATAAAGTTGTAGTGGAGACAAAGAAGCGCCGTATTACCAAACCAGGCGATGCTAAAAAACCTGCAACGCCAATCTCATTAGATCCTAAGCCAGCTGCACAAGCTGCACCTGAGCCAAAAGCACCTAGCCCACAAGAACAAGCACATAAGAGCATTATCTTAAAAGAGCTTTCTGAAGGTGAAGTTGAAGCGCGTGCTAAAGCGCTTCAAGAAGCTAAAAAGCGTGAAGAAGATGACCTAAAACGTGCAGAAGAAATTGCCCGTGAACGCGCTGAGCAAGCTGAAGAAGAAGCCAAAGAGGCAGCAGAACGTGCTAAACGCGAGGCTGAAGAGGCCAAAAAACGCGAAGAAGACGAATTAAAAGCAAAAGCAAAAGCTGAAGAAGACGCGCGCCTTGCCGCTGCCGATGCTTCTGCCGTTGCAGCAGCTGCTGATAGCGAATTTGAAAAACCAACTAAAAAATCTCCACCAAAAGAGAAAATTGCGGCACCTGCGCCATTGCGTACGGTTAAACGCCCAGAAGAGACGCCAAAACCAACCGCTAAGCCAAAGACTGGTGGTGATCGTCGACGCACTAAGCTAACCCTTACCAATGCTTTAGATGAGCGTGAAGAACGCGGTGTATCATTATCTGCACTTCGTCGTCGTCGTGAAAAAGAAAAACGCGCCCAGCAACAATCTGGACCACGCGAAAAAGTGATGCGCGAAGTTACTATACCTGAAACCATTACCATTCAAGAACTTGCCCAGCGTATGACTGAGCGTTCTGTTGATGTGATTAAACTTCTGATGCAGCAAGGCCAAATGATGAAGCCAGGCGACATCATTGAGGGTGACACTGCTGAGTTGATCGCTGTGGAAATGGGTCACACCGTTAAGCGTGTTTCTGAATCTGATGTGGAAGAAGGCTTGCATGATGCGCCTGATAATCCAGAAGATTTAGAATCTCGCCCACCAATCGTTACCATTATGGGTCACGTTGACCATGGTAAAACATCACTTCTTGATGCTCTTCGCAATACCAAAGTGGTGGATAAAGAAGCTGGTGGCATTACTCAGCACATTGGCGCTTATCAAGTTGAGCATAATGGTCAAAAGATCAGCTTCATTGATACGCCAGGCCACGAAGCCTTTACAACAATGCGTGCGCGTGGTGCAGAAGTTACCGATATTGCCATTCTTGTTGTGGCAGCAGATGATGGCGTGATGCCTCAAACCATTGAAAGTATCAACCACGCAAAAGCTGCTGGTGTACCGATTATAGTTGCCATAAATAAAATAGATAAGCCGAATGTTGATCCTGCGCGTGTCCGTACAGAACTTCTACAACATGAAGTATTTGTAGAAAGCATGGGCGGCGATGTGTTGGAAGTTGAAGTTTCTGCAAAAGAAGGCACCAACCTTGATAAATTATTAGAAACCCTCATCCTACAATCCGAAATTTTAGAACTTCAAGCTAATCCTAACCGCCCTGCGGAAGGTATTGTGGTTGAAGCTCAATTGGAACGTGGCCGTGGTCCTGTCGCCACCGTACTAGTACAACGCGGTACATTAAATGTTGGTGAAATTATTATCGCTGGCACAGAATGGGGTCGTGTTCGTGCATTGGTGAATGATGAAGGCAAGCATGAAAAATCTGCTGTGCCTGCGCAACCTGTTGAGGTACTTGGTCTTTCTGGCGCACCAGCTGCTGGTGATCGCATTGCAGTTGTAGAAAATGAAGCGCGTGCGCGTGAGATTTCCGAATATCGCCAACGTAAAGCCCGTGAGATGACCGTTGCTAAAGCTGCTGGTTCTCGTGGTTCACTTGAGCAGATGATGACACAATTGCAAACAACTGGCGCTCAAGAAGCTCCAATTGTTGTTAAAGGTGATGTGCAGGGTTCTGTGGAGGCTATCATTGGTGCTCTTGATAAATTGGGTACCGAAGAAGTTATGGCGCGCGTTGTGCATTCAGCTGTTGGTGGTATCACCGAATCTGATGTATCGCTAGCTGCCGCATCTGGCGCTCCTATCATTGGCTTTAACGTACGTGCCAGCCGCCAAGCACGCGATATGGCCGAGCGTGAAGGTATTGAAATTCGTTATTACTCTATCATTTACGATCTTGTGGATGACATTAAGGGCGTTATGTCTGGTATGCTTTCACCAGAGCGCAAAGAAACCTTCATTGGTAATGCGGAAATATTGGAAGTATTCAACGTATCTAAAGTGGGTAAAGTTGCTGGTTGTCAAATTACTGAAGGCAAAGTGGAACGCGGTGCAGGTGTGCGCCTTATTCGTGATGACGTTGTTATCCACGAAGGCGAGCTTTCAACCCTTAAACGCTTTAAAGATGAAGTATCTGAGGTGCCATCAGGCCAAGAATGTGGTATGGGCTTTACCAATTACCATGATCTGCGCAAAGGTGACATCATCGAGTGCTTCCGTGTTGAACACTTAGAGCGCTCATTATAAGCGCAGCCTAACTGGATTAGTATTATGGCCAAATTTGCAAAATCAAATGGCCCCTCCCAGCGCCAATTGCGCGTTGGTGAGCTGGTGCGTCATGCATTCATCCAATTCATCCAACGCGGTGAATTGCATGAATTGGATGGCCGTAGCCATAGTATTTCCATTTCTGAAGTGGCGATGTCCCCCGATCTTAAAATCGCGACAGTTTATATTGCACCAACTTTGAATGAAGACATTCATCCGACCATCAAAATTTTAGCACGTAATGCTAAATTTATTCGTGGTAAGCTTACCCCTGCCCTTCGCCAAATGAAATATATGCCAACCTTCCGCTTTATGGAGGATACAGGATTTGAAAACTATTCAAAAATTGAAAACCTTTTAAACAGTGAAAAGGTTCAAGCAGATCTCTCCCATGAGAGCGATGAAGAATAAGCCCAATAGGAAACGCTTATGGCACGTAAGAAAAAAGGTCGTAAAATCTCAGGCTGGATGATTTTGGACAAGCCCCTTGAATTAGGCTCTACCCAAGCGGTTTCTAAAGTTAAATGGCTTTATCAAGCCCAAAAAGCAGGCCATGCAGGAACACTAGATCCGCTTGCAAGCGGGCTTTTGCCTATTGCTTTGGGAGAAGCCACAAAAACTGTCAATCATGTAATGGATGGCAGCAAAATCTATCAATTCACCGTGAAATGGGGCGAGCAGACATCAACTGATGATCTGGAGGGCAAAATTATTGAGCAATCTGATAAACGCCCAAGCCGCGAAGAGATTGAAGCCATTTTACCCCATTATATTGGCGATATTGAACAAACTCCGCCGCAATTTTCTGCCATCAAAATAGATGGTGAGCGTGCCTATGATTTAGCCCGTGCTGGTGAGAAGGTTGATATTAAATCCCGTGATGTTTATGTCCACCGCCTTGATATCATCGAACATGATGAGGGTGAAACAAGCTTCGAATGCGAATGCGAAAAAGGCACCTATGTTCGTGCTTTTGCGCGCGATATGGGCATTGAGTTGGGTTGCTTTGGCCATATTTCGCTGCTGCGCCGCACAGCCGTTGGCCCCTTTGATGAACAAGATTTTGTTACCCTTGATGAATTAATTGCCCTAGAGGGTGACTTTGATGGCCTTGATGAGATGCTTTTGGATATTGATATCCCGCTTGATCATCTGCCTGCTGTTGATTTAGACGATCAAGATGCAACACGCGTCCGCATGGGCAATCCTGTATTGCTGCGTGGGCGCGATGCCCCGCTCTCTGCTGATGAAGCACTCGCGCGTGTCGATGGCCAAGCTATTGCTTTGGGTATTATCGAAAAAGGTCGTTTTCAACCCAAAAAGGTTTTTCAACTCTAAAACAGTAAACCCACCATGTACGCACTGATTATCCATGGCGGCGCAGGCCCCCACCCTTCCAAAGATTACTCCAAGCAAGTGACCCATATGGGTGAGTTAATCGTGAAAGGTCAAAAACTCTTAGAAGCAGGAACATCTGCTCTTGATGTGGTGGAAGCAATGATCATGGAGATGGAGGCCTGCGGCCTTTATGTGGCAGGAAAAGGTGCAGCTCCCGATGAGGCAGGCAATTTTTTACTTGATGCCTCCATAATGACATCCGATGCAAAGGCTGGTGCAGTTGCCGCTATTCCAGCCGTAAAACATCCGATTTCAATTGCCAAGACGCTCCTTCACGAACCTGAATATATCATGTTGAGCGAAGCCTCTGCCCGCAATTATGCAGCCAAAAATGGTCATACATTGATTGAGGATGCAGAAAATTATTATCAAGATTACAAAGATCACATCACCCCGGGCAACATATCCAAACATGGCACGGTTGGCGCCGTAGCTTTAGATTTAACAGGCCAATTGGCCGCTGGCACATCAACGGGCGGCACACTCTTTAAAGCAGCAGGACGCATTGGCGATACGCCTCTAATTGGTGCTGGCACATGGGCAGATCAAAATGTGGCCATATCTTCAACGGGGCTTGGTGAATTTTTCATTCAAACAGCAGCAGCGCATGATGTTGCGGCACAGATTGAATATGCCGCAAAGCCACTTGATAAAGCCCTTCAACATAGTCTTGATAAGATTGAACGCCTTGGCGGCGATGGCGGCCTAATCGCGGTCAACAATAAGGGCGAGATTGCTATGAAATTCAATTCCCACGGTATGAAACGCGCTGCCGTATCCTCATCCCAAGCACCAATCGTGCGGGTATTTGAGAAGGAATAGCCAAAAGATTTTTTGCTTAGCGCCTTATAAAAGATAAAGCTTTGCTTTTTGGCTAAAATGGACTATATCAACCCCCATGAATATATGTGGTATTTATACCTCAATTACTCATGACTAAACGACCGCAACTAGACGACATCTTGGTTGTCGGTGACACAAAACCCTCAAATCCCATAAGGGATTATTTTGAAAGGAAAAAGCGATGTCGATTACTGCTGAAGAAAAAGCAAGATTGATCAAAGAATTTGCAACCAAAGAAGGCGATACTGGTTCTCCTGAAGTGCAAGTTGCTGTTCTTACATCACGCATCAACACTTTAACAGAACACTTTAAAACCCACAAAAAAGACAACCATTCACGCCGTGGATTGTTGAGCTTAGTGGCTAATCGTCGTTCTCTTTTGGACTATGTTAAGCGCAAAGATGAAGCACGTTATAAAAGCATCATTGAACGCCTAGGCATCCGTCGTTAAGGTTATGATTTCAGGCTGCAGCATGAAAATGTTGCAGCCTAATCTTTTAGGCGGCTCATAACGCTGGCTAAAATTGCAATTTATTAATTTGTAACGAATTTGAATTAAATTGCATCATGGTATTTTCAGATGCAAAGGATTAGCTTTGGGCAGGATTATTGGAAATTTGAATATCTCACAAATTTCTTATTGTCTTGCCGAAGAAACTCCCCAGCATTTGAAAATCCTTATTTTTAATGAAGTAAAGGCTGTACTCCATAGGGGAGAACAGCAAAAGAAGGAATTTAAATGTTTGATAAACATAGTGTAACACTCGAATGGGGTGGACGCCCACTAACTCTTGAAACTGGTAAAGTAGCACGCCAAGCAGACGCTTGTGTGATTGCAACTTACGGTGAAACATCAGTACTTTGTGCTGTTGTATCTGCAAAAGAAGCAAAGCCAGGCCAAGATTTTTTCCCACTAACAGTGAATTACCAAGAAAAAGCCTATGCGGCTGGTAAAATCCCAGGTGGCTATTTTAAGCGTGAAGCACGCCCAAGCGAAAATGAGACGCTTGTTTGCCGCTTGATTGACCGCCCTATACGCCCATTGTTTGCTGATGGCTATAAAAACGAGACCCAAGTAACTTGTATGGTTATGTCTCACGATTTGGAAAACAATCCAGACATCGTTGCTATGATTGCAACATCTGCAGCACTTACGCTTTCAGGCGTTCCATTCATGGGTCCAATTGCTGGTGCGCGTGTTGGCTACATCAATGGCGAATATGTATTAAACCCAAACATTGATGAGATGCCAGAGACATCTCTTGATTTGGTTGTTGCGGGTACTGACGATGCTGTATTGATGGTGGAATCAGAAGCACAAGAGCTTACTGAAGAAACTATGCTTGGCGCTGTTATGTTTGGTCACAAAGAGTTTCAACCTGTGCTTGATGCGATTATCAAATTAGCTGAAGCAGCTGCTAAAGAGCCACGCGAGCACATTGAGCCAGACAATTCTAAACTTGAAGGTGATCTAATCAAGCTTGTTGGTAAAGATATTGAAAAAGCTTACACCATCGCTGATAAGCAAGACCGCTATGAAGCATTGGATGCTGCTAAAGCAAAAGCTAAAGAAAAATTCTTAACTGAAGAATCAAGCGAAGATGAAATCCAAATTTTAGGTGAAGTTTTCAAATCTGCGCAGGCTAAAGTGGTTCGTGGCAATATCATCAAAACTAAAAAACGTATTGATGGCCGTGACCTTTCAACAGTTCGCCCAATAGAATCAGAAGTTGGCATCTTGCCTCGTACTCACGGTTCAGCTTTGTTTACCCGTGGTGAAACACAGGCGATCGTTGTTGCAACTCTAGGCACTGCTGATGATGAGCAATTCATCGACGCTCTAACAGGTACGCAAAAAGAAAATTTCCTATTGCATTATAACTTCCCTCCATATTCTGTTGGTGAATGTGGCCGCGTTGGCTTTACCTCTCGCCGTGAAATAGGTCATGGTAAATTGGCATGGCGCGCAGTGAAAGCTGTCCTACCTAACCATGATGAGTTTCCTTATACGCTACGTGCGGTATCAGAAATCACTGAATCAAACGGTTCGTCTTCAATGGCTACAGTTTGCGGCACATCGCTAGCATTTATGGATGCTGGCGTTCCTCTAAAAGCACCTGTTGCTGGTATTGCTATGGGCTTGATTAAAGAAGGCAAAGACTTTGCTGTTCTTTCTGATATTCTAGGCGATGAGGATCACCTAGGCGATATGGACTTTAAAGTTGCTGGTACAAGTGAAGGTATTACATCTCTTCAAATGGATATCAAAATCACTGGTATTACTAAAGAGATCATGGAAGTTGCCCTTGATCAAGCGAAAGAGGGTCGTGAGCATATCCTTGGTGAAATGAACAAAGCATTGAGCGAAGGTCGTTCAGAGCTTGGTGAATTTGCACCACGTATTGAAACCATGAAAATTCCGGTTGATAAAATCCGTGAAGTGATTGGCTCAGGCGGCAAAGTTATCCGTGAAATAGTTGAGAAAACTGGCGCTAAAGTGAACATTGAAGATGATGGCACCATTAAGATTGCATCATCATCTGGTAAAGAAATTGATGCGGCACTTAAATGGATTCACTCAATCGTTGATGAGCCAGAAGAAGGCGTTATCTATGAAGGTACTGTTGTAAAAACCGTAGACTTCGGCGCATTTGTAAACTTCTTTGGCGCAAAAGACGGCCTTGTGCATATCTCACAGCTTGCTAATGAACGCGTTGCTAAAACAACTGATGTTGTTAAAGAGGGCGAAAAAGTTTGGGTTAAACTTATGGGCTTTGATGATCGTGGTAAGGTACGTCTTTCTATGAAAGTTGTTGACCAAGAAACTGGCGAAGAAATTAAAGAAGAAGCTGAGTAAGTCTCTCTCATATTTTGATTTTTTAAAGGCGGTGCATTTGCATCGCCTTTTTTATTCTTTTCTATACCTTGATTGACAAGTGAAAAAGAACACTATAAAAGGTTAATATTCCTTTTTTATGATTTTATTCCTTTTATAGTTTAATTTAATCATATTCTTTTTTATAATTATGTAGGGCGTAACGTAGTAGGTTGGAAGGGATTAAAATGCTTTCGCATTCTAAAATATGGGCAGCTATTGATGCTTTAGCCCTTCGCTATGACATGACGCCTTCAGGCCTTGCTCGGCGTGCGGGTTTAGATCCCACGGCCTTTAATAAATCCAAGCGCTTCAGCCCAGATGGCAGGATGCGGTGGCCTTCCACGGAATCCATTTCAAAAATATTAGAGGCAACTCATACGCCTTTTGAGGATTTCACTGCCATGGCATCGGATAACCCTGCCCAAACCCCATTACCTCAACCAAAAAATGTCCCCCTACTTGGCATGGCACAAGCAGGTGCAGGAGGTTTTTTTGATGATGGTGGTTTTCCTGTTGGCCATGGATGGGATGAGGTTCGCTTTCCAAATGCCAATGATGAAGAGGTTTATGCCCTTGAAGTTAGCGGTAATTCTATGTTGCCGCTTTATCGTGAGGGCGATATTATCCTTGTATCCCCAAATGGAGAATGCCGGCGCGGAGATCGCGTGGTTGTTAGGACCATCGAAGGCGAGGTTATGGCAAAAGTGCTTGTGCGCAGGACAACCAAAAATATTGAGCTGGAAAGCTTAAACCCAGAACATAATAACCTAAAATTTGATTTAAAGGACATTGATTGGATTGCTCGCATCATCTGGGCAAGCCAATAAGCAATAATTCACTACGTGACATTTAAGTATCCCTCACAACACGGGCAAAAGTTAAGCAATCAACCTGCTTAGCACCCGCGCGAATAAGTGCACGGCTAGCAGCTTCTAAAGTTGCTCCCGTGGTGAAAACATCATCAATTAATAAAACATGCTTATCTCGCAGCTCGCATTTTTGTGCTTCCAACACTTTGAAAGCGCCAACCATATTTTTTTGCCGTTGTTTCTTACCCAAACCGACCTGTTGCCGTGTTGATTTTATGCGTCGCAATAAGGTTGGTTCAAATAGTAATTTCTCCGCATGGGCGATATAGCGCGCAAGCTCAGCAGCTTGGTTATAACGACGAAAGAATTGCCGTTTAGAATGTAAAGGAACGGGTATAATAATGGGCTTATCATTGAGTAATTCGCGCCCCGAACGGATCATCCAATTAGCCATCCAAGGCGCAAGCTCACTTTGATCCATAAATTTCAATCGCGAGACCAATTTTCTGATATGGACATCATAACGCGCGACAGCTCTAGCACGCATAAAGCTTGGAGGATTAGCAATAGCCTCAGCCGATTGCAGGTCAATCATGCCTGTACTCTCCAACTGCACATCAAAGGGGGTGCCAAGAACCTCACAATAGGGGCGCTCAATAAATCGGATGTCTGACCAACATTCACCGCAAAGCGAGCCTTGTTCACTCACTCGCTTTTCGCAACAAAGACATATCGGCGGAAATAATAAATCTATCCCACTATACAAGTATTTTTTATAACTCAACAGCTCCCGCATCTTCTAACCTCTTTGCTATTATAAATATAAAGCAAGTAATTTAGCAAGAATAAGACATTATACCCTGTTGTCTTACGGTTAGGGATTGCATAGGATGCCCAGATGAATCAGCAAGCCCCGTCCATATTATTTAACAAATCACGTCAAATGCAAAATCTTGGCCGCGCTAAAGCCAATGCACCTAATGGCAATGATTTCCTATTGGACTATGCTGTCACAGATTTTCAAGACCGTTTGCAATTTGTCCAACGTGATTTTAATTTGGCAATAGATCTATTTGGTCGCAATGGCAAATTATCCCAAATGCTTCAAAATTTTACTAATATCAAAGCGGTTCAACGCTATGAAGAAGACGCTTATATCTACGATGAACATTACATTGCACCCAAACATATTCGATCAGACGACAACCTTGGCTTAGAAGTAGATACAGCAGATTTAATTATTTCAGCATTTGCTCTGCATTGGTCTAATGATCTGATTGGCGATCTCATCCAAATCAGACGTGGTCTCAACCCTGATGGTTTGTTTCTTGGCCTCATTCCAGGGGCAGGCACCCTGCAAGAATTACGCCAATGCCTACTTACAGCTGACAGCGAGATTTATGGTGGAGCATGTGTTCGGGTTGATCCTTTTGCTGATGTGCGTGATATGGGCGCTGCCATGCAGCGTGCAAAATTTGCCATGCCTGTTGTGGATGTGGATACAATAACAGTGCGCTATGCGCACCCCATGAAATTAATTCATGATTTACGCCACATGGGTGCAACTTCTGCACTTATTCGTGAGCATCCACGGGCTAACAAAGCTTTCATGCGCCGTATGTGCGAGATTTATCAAGAACAATTTTCAGATGACGATGGGCGCATACGCGCTACATTTTCCTTCATATCTTTATCAGGATGGGCGCCAGCAGAAAATCAGCCACAACCCTTAAAACCAGGCAGCGCTACAACCCGTCTAGCTGATGTATTAAAAACGAAATAATATGAAATTAGCAACCTTGGCTGGTGCCATCACTATAAATGATGCAAGTTTCAGCTCTTGGCTTTAGTTTAGAAATGCTATTGGTATGCATTTGATCAACAACGTTTGATTGGGTCACATATTTTCCCACAGAAAGCATCACAAAACCAATCAATATCGCGGTTGCAATAATGCTGCCTAAACCTAAATTTATCTTTTTATGTTCTTCATTTTCGGTCGAATATGTCATGCCTTACCTTTACTTAATACTGACGGCACTGTAAATTCTACTATATTATGATCTACTTTAGAACATCCTGCACTTAAATGAATTCAGTTGATGTTCTAGTGCGTGTAGCGTTTAGATGAATCCATCTAAACACCACACACGCTAGGTATAAAGCCGTATATGAAGTATAAGCAGTAATTATAAAATATCTATTAACGGAGATATTAACGGTAAATCTGCCTCTGGCATATCATAATCATGCAGGCGATTAGCACGTACCCATTTAAAGGCTTGATGCTCGATTAATTCAGGCATGCCCCACCAACGACGGCAGATGTAAAGCGGCATCAAGAGATGAAAATCATCATAGGTGTGAGAAGCAAAACTTAATGGTGCTAGACAAGCTTGTTTGGTTTCAATGCCAAGTTCTTCTTTTAATTCACGCACAAGCGCCACCTCTGGCACTTCTCCTTGCTCAACCTTGCCGCCAGGAAATTCCCAAAGCCCAGCCATGCTCTTGCCCTCAGGACGCTGGGCAATTAAAACCCTATTATCAGCATCGATCAAAGCACAGGCAACCACCAATACCATGGGTTTTGCAGATAGATTACTAGCCTCTTCAGACATTATTCATCCGACATTTTTAGGGCTGCAATAAAAGCCTCTTGGGGGATTTCAACCTTACCAAATTGGCGCATGCGCTTTTTACCCGCTTTTTGCTTATCCAAGAGTTTACGTTTACGCGAAGCATCACCACCATAACATTTAGCCGTCACATCTTTACGCATGGCTGAAATGGTTTCACGGGCAATGACATTGCCGCCAATAGCTGCTTGGATCGGGATTTTAAACAAATGCTTAGGGATAAGATCTTTAAGCTTTTCGCACATGTCGCGACCACGTTTTTCTGCACCTGCTCTATGCACAAGCATTGAGAGTGCGTCCACAGGTTCAGCATTCACAAGCAATGACATTTTAACCAAATCGCCTTCACGAAGACCAGTAATTTGATAATCAAAACTAGCATAGCCCTTAGAGATGGATTTTAAGCGGTCGTAAAAATCAAACACAACCTCGTTAAGCGGAATATCATAAGCCACCATGGCACGTTTACCAACATAAGTAAGCTCCACTTGAATACCGCGCCTGTCTTGGCACAGTTTTAAAATACCGCCCAAATATTCATCAGGGGTTAGAATCGTTGCTCTAATCCAAGGCTCATGAATTTCCATAATTTTCATCACATCAGGCATATCAGCAGGATTATGTAATTGCATCACGCTGCCATCACGCATATGCAGATCATAAACCACAGATGGTGCGGTTGCGATGAGGTCAAGATTAAACTCACGCTCTAAGCGCTCTTGAATAATTTCCAAATGCAACAAGCCTAAAAAACCGCAGCGAAAGCCAAAACCTAAAGCAGCAGATGATTCCATCTCAAATGAAAAGCTAGCATCATTAAGGCGCAACTTGCCCATAGCATTACGAAGATCATCAAAGTCGGCCGCATCAACAGGGAATAAACCACAGAACACAACAGGTTGTGCTGGCTTAAATCCCGGAAGCGCATCAGATGTTTGGCGTTTTTCCTCAGTGATTGTATCCCCCACACGGGTATCAGCAACCTCTTTAATGGAGGCAGTAATAAAACCAATTTCGCCAGGGCTTAAGCTATCTACCGTTTCCATTTTTGGGGTGATTACACCAACGCGCTCAACAGGATATTTTACATCTGCGCCCATCATACGGATGGTTTGGCCTTTTTTCAGCTCACCATCAATAACGCGAACTAAAACAATCACACCAAGATAAGCATCATACCAGCTATCCACAAGAAGAGCCTTCAAAGGTGCATCGATATCACCAACCGTTGGCGCAGGTAAACGCTCAACAATTGCCTCAAAAACTTCATCAACACCCACGCCAGTTTTAGCAGAAATCTCAATAGCATCAGACGCATCTAAGCCAATCACATCTTCAATTTGTGCTTTAACACGATCCACATCAGCAGCCGGCAAATCCACCTTATTCAAGACTGGCACAATCTCATGATCATTATCAATTGCTTGATAAACATTTGCGAGTGTTTGCGCTTCAACCCCTTGGGAAGCATCAACAACCAAGAGCGATCCCTCACAAGCAGAAAGCGAACGCGATACCTCATAGGCAAAATCTACGTGACCGGGTGTATCAATTAAATTAAGGATATAGGTTTCACCGTCCTTAGCTTTATAATTAAGGCGCACCGTCTGCGCTTTAATGGTTATGCCGCGCTCACGCTCAATATCCATATTATCTAATAC
>CAKMZG010000035.1:0-1210 GCA_929200335.1 uncultured Alphaproteobacteria bacterium
CTACCAAGCTGCGCTATGCTCCGATAGAAAATCTATAGTTATTTTGAAGCAGTCATGCAATTGTAAAATTGTGCTTTTTAAAACTTTTTATCGTACTTGATCTAGGAGGCGTTTACACTCTAAAAGCTCCATCAAAGTACCCTGAAGCTTAGCCTTAACCTGATCATTCATGGCTACACCACTAACCGCTACAGCATCCGTTGCAGTTTTTGCAGATTTTCCGCCAACCAATTTGCCCAATAGGCTCTCTTTTGCTGGCTTGGCCTTAGGTTTTTCCGCTGCAACTTCTTCAGAAGCAGAGGCCGTTAGCTGTTCAAGGTCAAAGCCCTCCGTTGCGATAGAAGCAACAAATCTCACGCCCTGCTCTTTCAATATCCGTTGAACACCCTTGATGGTGTAGCCTTCACTATAAAGCAAATGGCGTATACCTTTTAATAGATACACATCATCGGGACGATAATATCGCCGCCCACCGCCACGCTTTAAAGGTTTGATCTGAGCAAAACGAGTTTCCCAAAAACGCAGAACATGTTGAGGAATATCCAATTCATCAGCGACTTCGCTAATGGTTCGAAAAGCATCATCACTTTTATCCATTATTCACCTACTGTGTTTTTTACTAAGACAAACGCCTTATGCGCTTTTGCCGAAGCAAATGGGGTTGAATCACTTTATAAAGCTTATCAATTTTTTTTAATAAGCGCAAAGCATCAACACATCTTAAGAGAAATACCCCCGTATAAATAAAAAAAGCGCAAGATTATCTCCCGCGCTCTCTTAAAAATTCAAATTATTAATTAACAGCTTATTTTTTAGCCTTATTGCCATCTAAAACCCGCTGACGCAGCACATTAGAGGCTTTATATACCATAACTTTTCGAGGGGTAATTGGCACTTCAACACCAGTTTTTGGATTACGGCCAATGCGTTCATTTTTAGATCGCACGACAAATGAACCAAATGATGAAAGTTTTACCGTTTCCCCACGCACAACAGCATCACACATCTCGTCAATCACCTGCTCAACAAGTTCTGCGGATTCCGCTCTAGACAATCCAACCTTCTTGTAAACGACTTCACTTAAGTCAGCTCTAGTTATTGTTCTACCCACGGTATTCTCCAAATAATTAAATTCAAATATAATAATGAAATATCACATTTTTACCAATAATTGCAAACTTAATTTTATTTTTTTCCCTAAGGGCAGCTA
>CAKMZG010000035.1:1220-7819 GCA_929200335.1 uncultured Alphaproteobacteria bacterium
GCAGCTATATATACAAAAGTATAGTAAAAACAATACTAAAAATTTACCAAAGGTTATAAAAAACTCAAAATCAGTCCCAAATTACCAACGCAATAAGCATGATCCCCATGTAAAGCCACCGCCCATTGCTTCTAATAGAACCAAATCACCTTTTTGAATTCGTCCATCATTTACAGCAACAGAAAGAGCAAGCGGAATTGAAGCCGCAGAAGTATTACCATGTTGATCAACTGTAATCACAACTTTTTTAGGCTCAATATTTAATTTTTTAGCAGAGGCATCAATAATACGCTTATTAGCTTGATGGGGGACAAACCAATCCAGATCATTTTCATCTAAGCCTGTTGCCTCAAAAGCATCTACAATAACATCTGTGATCATACCAACAGCATGTTTAAACACCTCACGCCCCTGCATACGCAAATGCCCGGTTGTTTGCGTTGATGATGGACCACCATCCACAAATAGCTTTTCTTTATGGGCGCCATCTGAGCGCAAATGAGAGGTCAATATGCCTCTATCTTGGTTTGAGCCATCGCCCGCCTCTGAAGCTTCCAAAATAAGTGCGCCTGCGCCATCACCAAAAAGCACACAGGTGGTACGATCAGTCCAATCAATAATTCTTGAAAAGGTTTCAGCACCAATTACCAGAACCCGCTTGGCTTGGCCTGTGCGAATATACATATCCGCAGTAGTCAGCGCAAAAACAAACCCAGAGCAAACCGCCTGCATATCAAAAGCTGCACCATGATGCATGCCTAGAGCATTTTGAATTTGAACAGACGTAGCAGGAAAAGTATTATTGGGTGTGGCAGTAGCTAAGATGATAAGATCAATATCTTCGACACCGATACCAGCATTTTTTAAAGCTTCACGTGCTGCCGCTTCACCTAAATCAGCGGTCGTCTCACCTTCAGCTGCGATATGACGTTGTTCAATACCCGTGCGTTGAACAATCCACTCACTAGACGTTTCAACACGTTGCTCTAACTCTTTATTAGTGAGCGCATTTTCTGGTGTATATGAGCCAACCCCAATTACTACTGAACGAAACATATTTATTCCCCTGAGCTAAGCCCATTTGCTATTCTATTATTATGATACAAGATATTTTGAATTTGTTAAGTAGCAGAAATACTTAATACAACATGCTGCATTAATTAGTATCACCTTCAAAAGCAATACGTGTCTGTTCAAATTCTTCAATATCATGCGAAATTTTCTTCATTAATTCTTTTTTGGCGATATCATAACCCAGATCAATAGCACTGGCATAGCCAATACCATCAGTTCCGCCGTGACTTTTAATAACTGCCCCATTAAGCCCTAGCATCACAGCACCATTCACTTTACGCGGATCCATCTTTTCCCTTAAGCGTACAAACGCGCCCTTAGCGAGAATATACCCCAATTTAGTCAACCAAGTACGAGAAAGCCCTTGGCGCAGATATTCTGCAATCTGCCTTGCAGTACCTTCAGCCGTTTTCAATGCAATATTGCCAGAATAGCCTTCTGTTACCACTACATCAACAGTACCCTTGCCCAGGTCAGTACCTTCAACAAACCCCTTATATTCCAATTGGTCCAAATTTGCTTCATTCAGCATTTGGCCTGCAATTTTGACAGATTCTTGCCCTTTAACCTCTTCGACACCAATGTTTAATAGGCCAACAGTTGGCTTTTCAACATTAAAGACGGCGCGCGCCATCGCAGCGCCCATAATAGCAAAGTCAATCAACTGATATGATTCGGCACCAATATTAGCCCCTAAATCCAAGACAATACTCTCGCCGCGTAAAGTTGGCCAAAAACCAGCCATAGCAGGACGATCAATCCCTGGCTGTGTGCGCAAACAAAACAGCGCCATTGCCATTAAAGCACCTGTATTACCAGCAGAAATACATGCATCAGCCTCGCCAGTTTTAGTTGCCTCAATTGCCTTCCACATTGATGATTTACCACGCCCTTTACGCAGAGCTTGGCTTGGTTTTTCATCCATAGTAATAGAAATTTCGCAATCAATAACAGTCGATGCGGCCTGAACTTCAGGATAGCGCTCAAGAATTGGCATGATCTCTGATTCAATACCATAGAGTAAATATTCAATATTTGGATGCCTCTTTAAAGAGATATGAGCGCCCTCAAGTACAACTTCGGCACCATTATCCCCACCCATCACATCTAAGGAAATCCTTACTGGTTCTGCCATAAAAATTGTATCTCTTTCTGTCTCGCTGCCCTTAAGGCATATGAACTTATCACACTAGGGTATAGTTTCAATCTTATAATTAAGTTTTATTTTTCAATTGCTCTAATACAGCGAATGGAGATGCTGGTTTACCATCTTCATCATCCGCCTCAGTTGTCACTGTTTCAAATTCTGCGCCCTCAACGCGTGGAAATGGGTCAACTGCTAAAACTGCTTGTTCCAAAATCACCATACCAAAGTCAATGGTGTCATTTTCATAAGTATCGGGCAGATCTGGATTTTCTAAATCAACAATGATCTCACCTTCTTCATTGAGTTGAGGCTGCGCCAAACGTGAACCTTGGTGCACAAACCATTGATCAAAACTATGATTAATTTTTGTATTCATGGCTTCTAGTGTAATGCTGCATGTCTGCGTCATTTCAGCATTAATATGCCCTTCAACTTTAATACCGCCCTTGCGCCATGGTGTAATTTCCAATTTAGCGTCAAATGAAGAAACCCCATCTACATCCAAATAGTCGGCAATTTGTGCAAATTGCTCAGCCTCAGCAACAAATTGAATGCGCTCGCCCTTGCGCGGTATTTTGGCTACATTAAAGGGTATGGATATGATCAATTTAACTGTAGTCATAACTTTAACCCTCTTCACTTATATTTGTCTTTTTCAAATCTGTTAAGATCGCGCCATACTCATCATCACTTAAAAGATTATTCAAAATATCATCAGTCGATTTCTGTTGAATATGGTGCCATGCTTTTTGAAAATAAGGTTCAAAACGTTTTGCATCTTCATCAGGCTGTAGGTTCTTCTCAAAAACAGTACGGCCAAGAAAATCAACCAGCTGCTGATCTGATTTTCCCAACTCTATCCGCTCAACCGCACTATCATAAGCTTTGATACGGCCATAAAATAGGGTCAACATGGATTTGATACGCTTGGCAACCTTGGTATCACTCACCCCTTCTTCACGAAGAGCGTGATCTAACTTCACCACCAAATGGTCGATTATTTCTTGAGCAAATTCTTCATAATTGCCACCATTGCCGCGCAATTTATTGAGTATTAGAAACAAATGCAAGGTGAGGCTTTCAAATCGGCCATTCACTGTATCAGGCACGTTAAAATGCGTAAACAAACTAACATTTCTGGACTGTTGCATTATCTTATTATAATTCTCCTCAACAACATCAACGGGTTGTTTCTTGCCAAAGAGCTTATTTATAAATGAAACCATGGGGAAAATTTGCCATTTTTGGGTTTAGCAGAGATGTGAGAAGATAGTTAGAAACATATAAACGCAGATCATCCAAGGTTCAACGCAAATCTTAAACAATTTCACCTAACAGCCTGAATTAATGCCACGACATGACCATAATTGCGTTTTATCAGAGTTTTAGTGCTAAAATTAACTATTTTTGTGCAAATTTTGATCAACAATTGATAAATGGATATTTCAGGCTTATAACACATCTTAACTTTGGGATTATAAAACCTGACTAAAGAATTTCTTGGGCAAAGCAATAACATGGAGCTTTCATGCTAAACAAACGTCACTCATCCGGCACTAAAGCAGCGCTAGTCGCAATGAGCATAGCTCTTCTTGGAGGATCACTTGCGGGTTGCTCAACTGAGCGCACCTTTACTCATGGCTTTGTTATCAAAAATGAAGACTTGGCTCTTGTACCAGTTGGCTCATCAAAAGAACAGGTGATTTTAACCCTCGGAAATCCTTCAACCATCAATAATTTTGATGGCAAAACCTATTATTACATCAGTCAAACTAAAAGACGTAAAATGGCATTCATGCGCGCAAAAATCGTGAGCCAGCGTGTTATTGCTGTCTATTTCAATAAGGATGAAGAAGTTTCACGCATTGCAGATTACGGTTTAAAAGATGGCAAAGTATTTGACTTTATCACACGCACAACACCAACAGGCGGCAAAGAACTTTCTTTCCTTACCCAATTGTTGAGTTCAGCAAGTACAATTGTGAACCCATTCAAAAGTCAATAAGCGTAACGCTTATACAATATTTAGAACCCGCTTATCTTATGGATAAGCGGGTTTTCTTTTTTATGCTGCCTTGCGCATATTTTCTTTTCTTGCCAACCATATTAGAGCTATGAAGCAAAGGGTTGAGATAGGGAAAATAACCATATTCAACATATTCCAACCGTATAGATTTAAGGTTGTACCTGCGAAAAGTGATGCCAGCGCTACGGTTGAAAATAAAATCATATCATTTGCGCCCTGCGCTTTATTCTTTTCCTCAGGGCGATAGGTTTCAGTTAAAAGCGTTGTCGCGCCAATAAAGCCAAAATTCCAACCAACCCCTAATAAAATCAGCTCTAACCAGAAGTGCCAAAGTGTAATTCCATTTAAAGCAACCAGCGCACTCAAGCATAAAATCACTAGACCAGCGGCAATGATCTTTAACACACCAAATCGTACGATCAGCATGCCCGTAAAGAAGCTTGGCCCATACATTGCAATCACGTGCCACTGAATGCCAAGCGTTGATTCGTTTACCGAGAAGCCACAAAATTGCATAGCAAGCGGTGCGCCTGTCATAACAAATGTCATCAAGGCAAAAGATGACGTACCACACAAAAGTGCTACGAGAAATTTTGGTTGCGCTATTATTTCTCTCAATGGTCTACCTGTATCTTCAGGGGCAGCATCCTTATTGCGCTTCATAGGAACTGCAAATCGCAAAAATAATAGAATGATAATGGTGACAACCAATAATACTGCTGCGCCCATATAAGCGCCGGCAAATTTAACAGGTTCAAAATAATTCACCAGCCCGATCACTGTTTGTGGGCCGATAATGCCTGCAAATAAACCGCCCATTAGAACCCAAGATATGGCTTTAGGGCGAAATTTATCACTGGCTTGATCTGCTGCCGCAAAGCGATATTGCTGCACGAATGAACCACCAGAGCCAATCAGCACAAGCCCCACCACAAAGAGAACAAAAGAACCTTGAAACAGAGCAAACATCGCAAGCAGCGCACCAACCATATCTGTTGCAGCCCCCACCATAAAGCCAAGACGGCGACCGACTATTTGCATTAATTTAGCGGCTGGGTAGGCACCAAGTGCTACACCAATGTTAAAACCTGCCGCCGGAAGAGTTGCCCAAGTTTTATCATCCCCTAGAAGATAAAAACCAACCAGCCCTGCTGTGGAAATTGTTATCGGTGCAACAGAGCCACATACCGCTTGAGCAGCCGCAAGAATGATAGCATTACGCGCAGCCAATTTGTCTTGAGATTCAATAAAGCTCACTGATTAACTTTCTTTAAATCGTGCCGTTTAAAAATGCACATATGAGTTTTGTGTTAAGCTTAGAGGTTTGCCTGTTTTATCTAAGATGTCCAGCCTATTATTCATATCACCACTAAAAGATTTGACCTCACCAATAGCAGTAATTGGGACACCACATGTAGCTGCTATCCCATAGATTTCATCCATATGTATTTTAGGCACAGTAAACAGCAGCTCATAATCATCGCCGCCTGTAATGCAGGTCTCGATATATTGGGGCAGAGATTGCGCGGCATTTGATAAAGGTATCTTATCCAATTCTAAGCTGGCAGATAGATTGGATGCCTCAAGCAACTTGATTAAATCACCAACCAAACCATCAGAAATATCCATAGAAGCAGTTGCATATTGAGAGATTACAGCAACAAGCTCTATGCGCGGTTGCGGCAATAGATAACGATGACGCAAGAAATTCTCATGTTCTTTGGGCAAATCTTTCAATTCACCCAGGCGAACTTGCAAGCCAAGAGCAGCATCCCCAATAGTGCCTGATGTGCAAATGATATCCCCTATATTTGCATCCAAACGAGATTTATATGCCCCCTCATCAACCAATCCCATGGCTGTGATTGCAATGATTAAACCATTGGGAGATTTAAAGGTATCACCACCTGAAAGTGTCAATCCAAATTTATCTTGATCTTGGCTTAAGCCATTAGAAAACTGCTTAATAGCATCTTCCTCAAAATCTTTTGGCAGCCCCAGAGCTAATGAATAAGCATAAGGTGTTGCGCCCTTGGCAATGAGGTCTGAAACATTAGTGCGCAGAGCTTTTTGAGCAATAAGATCAAGGGGGTCATTTTCAAAAAAATGAATATTTTCCGATAAAGCATCTTGACTGACAACTAACTCTTTGCCCTGTGGAACCTTAATTGAGGCCGCATCATCTTTAAGATCAAAGGCAGAAATTTCACCATCCCCATGCTTTGTGAGCGGGGCAAAATAGCGTTCGATTAATTGAAATTCATCAGCTCTTGGCATTTTCATCTGCTGCCAATTCGCCCTCGCGAGAATTACGCGCGATCCGATCTAGCACCCCATTGACCATTTTGGGTT
>CAKMZG010000035.1:7829-16786 GCA_929200335.1 uncultured Alphaproteobacteria bacterium
CCATTTCTACATATTCTGTAATCACAACTTTTGAAGGCACATCTTTATGATTTAGCAATTCAAATGTCGCACAGCGTAAAATAGCACGAAGGATAGAATCAATCCGCGCCAATGGCCATTCATTGGGTAATGTATCATTAATTTGAGGATCAATAGCGCGTTGGTGCTTCATGACACCCGCAACAAGGTTTCTAAACCAACCCGCATCAGCATCGCGATATTGTTCACCATCAATCTCTTTACCTAAACGAAAGTTTTCAAATTCTGACATCACCTGTATGGCACTGACACCTGTCACATCCATTTGATAAAGCGCTTGAACAGCTGCAAGACGCGCAACACCGCGTTGATTGGCAACCTTTGGGGATGTTATTGCATCAGAATTTTTATCATCTGTGCTTGAGTTTTCTTTATTCAAAGTACTCTCCTTCGGCGCCTAGTTAAGCACTTAGCGTTTTTAAACGCTAGATGTAATAAAGGCTAAATGTCTTTAAACACTGAGTGTTCTTAAGCACTAAGTGTTTCACGCAAATTGATCATGGCAAGCGCTGCTTCGGCAGCACCGCCACCTTTGTTTTTCTCGCTTACATTTGCGCGCGCCCAAGCTTGAGCTTCATTTTCTACGGTTTGGATACCATTACCAAGCGCAAGATCATAAGAAACACACAAATCCATAATAGCGCGCGCTGATTCACCCGCTACAACATCATAATGGGTAGTTTCACCTCTAATCACCACACCAAGGGTTACATAGCCATCATATTGCGTACTGCCATTTTCAGCCGCAGTAATTGCCATGGCAACAGCGGTTGGAATTTCCAACACACCCGGTACTGATACGCAATTATAAGTAGCGCCAGCAGCTTCTAGGGCTTCAATAGCGCCACGACGCAGCTCTTTTGATAGAGCTTCGTAATAAGGTGCATCAATGATTAAAATATGAGGTTTTTTAGACATATATGATCTCGTTTAGTCTTTTCTTTAAATTAATGTAGTCTTTATGCTTTTATCTGAATAAGGTCAATTTGTTTTGCAGCTTATTTAGTAGAATACGGACATGTATTAAATGCGTGAGGCTGACCAATTGAGTAATCATCAATTGGAATTCGACAATCTCACCTTTCCGTCTATCCTTGCTATTGTCGCGAGGTTCAAAAAACTACCTAAATTCCAATAATCTCGCAGCATAACGCGCCATAGTGTCTATCTCAAAATTTATTAAATCGCCCTCGCCCGCCAAGTGCCAGTTGGTCACCTCTTGGGTATGTTGGATTAACAAGACATCAAATTTCATGCCCTCAACCCCATTCACCGTCAAAGAAGTGCCGTTGAGTGCAACCGAGCCTTTGGGTGCGATGAATTTAGAGAATTCCTCATCCACCTCTAAGATAAAGCGTTTTGCATCGCCTTCATCTTTAATCGTCAACAGTTTTGCCATGCCATCCACATGACCTGAAACCAAATGACCGCCTAATTCATCACCCATTTTCAAAGAGCGCTCTAAATTAATCTTCTCCCCGCTATTCCAAAATTGCATATTGGTGAGACGAAGGGCTTCTTCCCACGCCTCAACTTCAAAGCAATCCTCCCCCAAAGCGACGACTGTCTGGCATACCCCATTGCAAGCAATGGAAGCCCCAATCTCGATGGTTTTAGGATCATATGTTGTTTTGATTTTAAAGCGCTTACCTTCGTTCAATTGTTGCACTTCTACAACTTGACCAATATCGCTAACTAACCCTGTAAACATCTATGCATCTTTCTTATATTTATAACGCTTCATTAAATCTTGCCCCAATGATTGTTCTTCCACTAGGTGCCATTTTTCATCGAGGTGAGAGGCATTAACTGGGGCTGCAATTGCATCCACTTTATTAACATCTACCAGTTCAGCTAATTTTTTTGAGGCTTCATAAAGCACTAATTCATCCACTAAACCTGCCTCTAAAAAATGTTGCGCTGTTGTCGCGCCACCTTCTACCATGAGGCTAGCAATACCAAGCGCCGCCATATCTTCCAACATATCAGCAAGACAAAGCAGTCCTTCTTGTTGTTCAATTCCAAGAAAACCAGCGCCCTTAGCAATCCATTCTTTATGGGCTTTTCGATCACTGCCAATAAGGGTTACTTGCCCTTGCTGTAACTTTAAATCATTAGGCAATGAAGAATTTGATAGGACAAAAATTTTGGGTGAAAATTGTTCAAGTCCAGCAAGCCGCACCGATAATTGTGGATTATCTTCCACCACCGTATGAGCGCCCACCAAAATCGCATCGCTTTGCATACGCATCAAATGAGTTTGACGCTTGGCCTCTACTCCGGTGATCTTTATCTGCCCTTTGCCATGCGCTCCCATAAAACCATCGCGCGTCATGGCGATTTTCAGCATTACATGAGGACGTCCATACTTAACTCTTGAAAGATAGCCGCGCATATCCCACGCTGCTTGATTGTTTAAAAGCCCGCTTTCCACGGTGATTTGCGCATCGCGTAGCATTTGATGGCCTTTACCATCCACACGCTGATCGGGATCCACATAGGCTGTTACAACTCGCACAACCCCAGCTTTTATTAAAGCCTCCGCACAGGGCGGCGTTCCCCCATGATGGGCGCAGGGTTCTAAACTTACATAGGCGGTTGCACCACGCGCTCTATCACCAGCCTCTTTTAAAGCAACGGCTTCTGCATGGGGGCGTCCACCGATAGCGGTTGCTCCAACGCCCACAATTTCTGGTATAGCTTTTGAAAAATCAACCAGAACCGTCCCAACAGCGGGATTAGTTCCCGTTAAACCACGATGTCGATAGGCATAGCGCAAACTTACAGCCATAAAACGCTCATCAAAGGCCTTTTGATCAGATTCTGAAATAATGATTTTTTGTTCCGCTACCATAATTAGATTGTAACCAGCTTATTTTATTCTTCAAGCTCGCCTTTACTCATATCATCAAGAAACTTTTGAAAATCTTTAGCTTCTTTAAAATCACGATAGACAGAAGCGAAGCGCACAAATGCAACATCATCAAGGGCTTTTAGCCCCTTCATGATTAAATGTCCGATCTGGTCAGAGCTTACTTCATCTTCGCCAGAGTTTTCTAATTGACGCACAATACCAGAGACCAAACGCTCGATGCGCTCCTCATCAATTGGACGCTTGCGCATAGCAACGTTTACCGAACGCGCCAGCTTTTCTCGCTTAAAGAGATCCTTTTCGCCAGATTTTTTCAACACCATTAGCTCGCGCAATTGAATGCGTTCAAAGGTGGTAAAACGCCCTGCACAATCACCACAAATACGGCGACGGCGAATGGTCGCCCCATCTTCTGTGGGGCGACTATCTTTCACCTGAGTATCAGGATTATTGCAATAAGGACAACGCATAAGAGCTAAAGCCTAACCAGTTAGTGACTATCTGCATAGATTGGGAAATTCGCAGTTAATTCAAGTACCTTATGATGCACTGCTTGCTCAACTGCGCCATTACCTTCTTCACCATTAGCAGATAGACCATCTAAAACCTCTGTGATCAAATCAGCAATAGCTTCAAATTCTGCCACATCAAAACCACGGGTAGTACCAGCAGGTGTGCCAAGACGAAGGCCAGATGTGATGAATGGCTTTTCAGGATCACCTGGAATACCGTTTTTATTACAGGTAATGCTGGCACGCTTAAGGGCTGCTTCAGCAGCCTTGCCCGTCACCCCTTTAGGGCGCAAATCAACCAGCATTAAGTGGGTTTCAGTACCATTTGAAACAACATCAAATCCATTTTTCATTAAACGGCGAGCTAATGCATCAGCATTATTAATCACACGATCCATATAGCCTTTAAATTCAGGCTGCAACGCTTCACCAAATGCCACCGCTTTTGCAGCAATCACATGCATCAAAGGACCACCTTGTAGACCTGGAAATACTGCAGAGTTAATTTTCTTTGCGATTTCTTCATCATTGGTCAAAACAATACCACCACGAGGACCACGCAGTGTTTTATGCGTAGTTGAGGTTACGACATCGGCATATGGGAATGGGCTTGGATGTTTGCCCGTTGCCACAAGGCCTGCAATATGCGCCATATCAACCCAAAGAATTGAGCCAGCCTTATCTGCAATTTCGCGAAAACGCTTGAAATCAATGATTGGTGAATAAGCAGAACCACCAGCAACAATCACAGATGGTTTATGCTCCATAGCCAAATCTTCAACTTGATCATAATCAATAATACCATCCTGTTGACGGACGCCATATTGTACAGGATTAAACCATTTTCCAGAAAGGTTAGGCTTTGCGCCGTGGGTCAAGTGACCACCAGCATCTAAACTCATGCCTAAAAGGGTATCACCTGGCTTAGCAAGCGCTAATAAAACAGCTTGGTTGGCCTGTGAGCCAGAGTTAGGTTGCACATTGGCATAGTTACAACCAAAAAGCTTAGTAATGCGCTCAATTGCTAAATCTTCAACCTGATCAGCAAATTCACAGCCCGCATAATACCGGCGACCTGAATATCCTTCTGCATATTTATTAGTTAAAACAGAGCCTTGCGCTTGCATAACTGCTCGCGAAACAATATTTTCAGACGCGATTAACTCAATTTCATCGCGTTGACGCCCTAACTCGCCGCCAAGAGCTGCAACAACTGCACTGTCTGAATCTTTTAAAGCTTGTGAAAAAAACGGAGCTTGAGAGCCCGCTTGACTGTTATTATCACTCATAGATTTATTTCCTTGTAAAAAACCTGTCGACCGCAAACCTCTTCTTAAATTGATAGCGGCATACAATCAAGGCCTCATTACGACGCATATACAGCGTAAATAATAAAAAAGCCTTGCGCGGATAGCTCTGATTTAAGTCAGCTTACTTAAATGAGAGCTATCCGCGCAATAAAAGAATTTAGAATTTTTAAAATTTGATATAGCTAGCGCTTAATAACTACCCAAAGCCAATTCATCTGCGCCATCTTTGCCATAAATATCATCACGAAAATGAACCACGCCATTTCCTGTTGACCATGCAGAGATATAAACGAAATATAGTGGTACAGGCTGTGCTAGTTTTACATCGGTACGCTCAGCTGAGGCAATGACCTGCTCCATGGAAGAGCGCTGCCAGCCTGGGGTTTCATTCGCAATCCAAATGATCAAATCGCGCACATTTTGCACGCGAACACAACCTGATGATTCAAAACGGACAATTTTTGAAAACAAACCCTGTTGTGGAGTATCGTGCATATAAACCGAGTGCTTATTAGGGAAATTAATTTTTACCGCGCCCATAGCATTGATTTTACTAGGGTCTTGTTTGAAGTGATATTTAACCGCCTCATCGGTATTCCAATCCACCTGCTCAGGGAAAACCTCTTCGTTGCCATTATACATTCTGATTTTGTTTTTCGTCAGATATTGCGGATCCTTCTGCATTAAAGGAATGATATCCTTGCGGATGATAGATTTAGGTGCATTCCAATATGGGTTTAAGTTCAACTCATAAATCTTAGATTGCAATTCTGGCGTTGGTCGTGTGGGACGCCCAACAATCGCGGTATGGCGCTGAGAAATACGGCCATCTTTAACCGCTTCAATGCTAGCCGCTGGTATATTCACCATAATATAACGGTGATTATTAAAAGCATCATACTCTCTTAAACGACCTAAATTGGTTTGCAGCTGGCCAAGACGAATATTTGCAGGTACATTTAATGCTTTAAATGAATATTTCCCCATCACACCGTCAGCTGGCAGGCCATGACGCTTTTGAAAACGCTTAACAGCCGCATCTACGTATGAATCAAAAGTACTGGACATGCCAGCACTTCTAGGTAAATCTCCAGAAATCATTAAACGGCGGCGTAACTTTGCAACATTTGGATGGTTAACACCAATTTCTAATTTTTGATTGGTTGGTACGTGGCTCCACCCCCCATTGGCAACTAGTTGACTATATTGCGCAATAGCTTGCTCTACGTTTTGAATAGTTTGGGGCGCTAATACAGGGGTGCGTGTTTCAACAACGGGGCTGGTTGTGAGCTGAGCATCAAATTGATCATCCCAGGCCCCACGGTTTGGATCCTTTAAAAGATCATTTACTGCATTTTGCGCAAAGCCCTGCGACGCAGATGCCGCGAAAAGACCGACTGTTGCAATAAGTGCCAAAGCATATTTATTCATTATATTCTCACAAATCTATAATTTCATACCCAAATCAACCACAAGAACGAACCTCAATATAGGCATATTCGCTGCATTGTTCAAATGCTCTTTACCATTGGTAAGTTTTTAAATGATTAACGAGAGATTGAGAATAAAATATGGCACATATATAAATATGGCACATATATGACCATGGGACTTATATAAGTATGGCGCTCAAAGAATTTATCAATTATAAGCGATAGAGAATTTGATCATGCCAAAGGCGATCTAAATCCTGCATCCCAGAAATGAGATTAGAGAAACCACTAGACAGAGGTTGGCTGCTCCCCTTGCCCAATTTCATTTGCGCTAAATGGCGCTCAAATAAGCCATCTATAATTTTATAAATTTTCAAGCCATCATCGCTTAAGCGGATTTTTACAGCCCTACGATCAGACTTTGAACGGTGATTCATTAGCCATCCCTGCTCAGCCATTTTTTTCAAATTATAAGAAGCATTAGAGCCAAGATACTGCTCCCTAGCTGTTAGTTCTCCGGCAGTAATTTCTCCCTCACCAATATGGTATAAGAGCAATGCTTGAACAGCATTTAATGGAATTGATTGACGTTCCATTTCCAATTTCACAACCGACATTAATCGTGCATGTAAACGCATAGTTAATTGCACCATTTCAAGATAATCTTGTTTTTCGGCAGAACCTTGTGCAGCCTTCTGAGTTTCATTCAACGTACTGATATTCTCGCCATAAGGGTTATCCTGCATAGGACGATTTTGTGCAGCAGAGGTTCCATTCGTAGTGGGATAAGTCGCTGATAATTTTGACTGGCGTTGACGAACATCCATAGGCTTAACCTTTAAAGCTTGGGTTTAAAACGAAGCTACAGTGTAAACTATGGAGTCTAAATTTGAACTTAAAGTTTTACATTAACAAAACATTAAAATAGCTGTTTTATTAACCATTTAGGGAAATATATTAACCCTATTTAGAACAAGTCATCTATGACGCCACCAAAAGATTGCATGAAAAGCAAGCAGTAAACCAAGGCAACTTAAGAAGATCATAAAGAAAAGAAAATGAAAACCAAAAAACTCGCTCATAAAACCAAACATTAATAGATTTCCAATCGCTAACATGATGGCAATCACAACACCCCAGGGCGACAACATCCACAGACCAATAGCAGCTACTGGAGCAAAAATAGCCATCATAAGACTAGCTACTTTCCAATGCGTCGACATAGTGGCGAAAAGAAATTCCTTACCATCAAAATAACCAATCACGCGCAACCAGTAATAGAGAGTTACACCAATCAACATCATAGACATTACCCGCAAAATAAATGCATAAAGCAAATCCCAAAAATCAGCTTTCTCTTCTTTTTGTTCTTCAAGATAAATCATGACGCCCTAACATTTTTACCCACGAATGCCTACTCGAATTCTGCACTTAATGCCACAGGTTCAAAATAGGCATTGATCTCTTTTAGATCAACTTCCGCTATAGATTTAGGGTGCCAATTGGGTTGATAATTCTTATCAATTAGCACCCGATAAATGCCTTCATAGAAATCATTTTCGCAAAGCATTTTAGAAGCAATACCATACTCCATTGCCATGGCTTGCGCCATAGAATATTTTTTACCTAGCCTGATCTGTTGAAAAGCCACCTGCAAACTAGTGGGAGATGCCCTTAACATTCTGTTTAATATACCTTCAGCCCACTCACTCTCATCTGCTTTTAAGGCCGAAATAACATCAATCAAACTAGATTTTGAGAAAATCTCCTCTATTTGTGCCAATCGAGCCTCCAAAACTTCACTTGGCACAGAATTATGATATTGCGCCAATATCTGATTCACATCCTGCTCTTGTTCTGATGTTAAAGCGTTAAACAGACCTTCCATCTGATCTGATGAGCAAGTATGGCTAGCAAGTCCTGCTAATAGGCAATCGCCTTGCTTTAATCTTTCACCAGTTAATCCCAGATACAGTCCAAGACCAAGAGCGCCACCATTATTAGCTTGGGCATTTAAGCGTGAGAGAAAGTAGCTACCACCAACATCTGGGAAAAAGCCAATAGTAACCTCCGGCATAGCAAACATCACGTCTTGCCCCATCACTCTATGTGAGCCATGGATTGATATGCCAACACCACCTCCCATAACAATGCCATCGATTAAAGCGACATAAGGTTTAGGATAGTGTTTGATGTAAGCATTTAATTGATATTCAGCCTTAAAAAACTTCAAACTTTCCTCGCGAGATTGACGATTATCATATATCTCACGCAAATCACCACCGGCAGAAAAGGCACGATCGCAATTAGAACGAATAATAACATGGGCAATAGCTTGATCACTCTCCCACAGTTTCAAATGCTTATAGATCTGATGCACCATGTCTTGAGATACTGCATTTAAAGCATCACATCGATCAAGCGTGATAACCCCTGCACATCCAATATGTTCAAAGCGAACATCCATTTAACATCTCCTTAGGCATGATTCTTAGCTTTAACTATAAGAAGCCTTAAACTTCACCACAAGATTTGCTTTGCTTTCTCACTGTCTATATGTAGATTAGTATATAATATGACAATTCTAATAGCTGGCAGAAGATCATGACAAAAGATAGCAATCCACACCCCTCGTCCCCAATTAATGATATTTTAGGCCACCAGCGCCTACGTCGCATGCGTCAAAATGAGTGGAGCCGTAGTTTGGTTCGCGAGAATACAATGTCGATTAATGATTTGATCTGGCCTATTTTTATCATTGATGGCGAAAATCATGTGGAAGATGTTTCAT
>CAKMZG010000036.1:0-11786 GCA_929200335.1 uncultured Alphaproteobacteria bacterium
GGCTATGGCAGCCGTTAAATTTGCCTTTGAAGAATTAAAATTGGTGTTGGAGCCGGGTGGTGCTGTAGCATTAGCCAGCCTTTTATCGGCCAAGTTTAAATTAGAGGGTAAAACCGCTGTTGCCATTATTTCAGGCGGTAATGTGGATGAGGCTCTGTTTTTAAAAGCTCTTGAAGGTTAAGTGGCTTAACCGCCAGTAGCAATTTCATCTAATGTCTTATTGGGTGTAATGGCTTGGGGATCTGTTTTGAGATGCAAGAGTGCAGGGCGTTTTTCCTCTCTGGTGACGCGTAATGCTTCAATCAGCGCTGCTTCAAAATCTTCCGTTACTTCAATCTTTGCGCTAAATGCACCATAAGCGGCAGCTATTTGTGCAAAATCTGGGTTTTGCAATTCTGTAGCGCTGGTGCGATGGGGAAAGTGGCGTTCTTGATGCATGCGAATGGTGCCATAAATACCATTATCAATAATCATCACCAATATGGCTGCGCCTTCTTGACAGGCGGTGCCAAATTCTTGGCAGGTCATTTGAAAACAGCCATCGCCAGCAAAGCAAACCACATCTTTATCAGCAAATTTTAATTTACCTGCAATGGCAGCTGGTAGTCCATACCCCATGGATCCCGAAGTTGGAGCAAGTTGGGTATTGTATCCGCCAAACTGCCAAAATCGATGTATCCATGTTGCATAATTGCCTGCACCATTGGTGAGCAATGCATCGGGCTTGAGGTGGTGTTTTAAAGTTTCCATGACACTGGGCATCTGTACGAATTTGGCTTCAGATTTTTGTGGTAATGACCATGTTTGATAGGATTGATTTAACCGTGTTACATGTTGCGCGCGATTGGGGGTGAAATTTGGTGTTAAATCAGAAATAGTTTCCATAAACTCTGCTGGTTTCGCTTCGATAGCAAGATCGGTTTCATAGAGCTTGCCCAATTCATCCTTTGATGGATGCACATGAATGAGCTTTTGTTTTGGACGTGGAATTTTAAGAAGCGTATAATCTTGAGAAGCAACCTCTGACATGCGTGCGCCCAATAGGATGACTAAATCAGCATTTTCAATCTCTGCTTTCAGAGCAGGGTTGATGCCAAGGCCTACATCGCCCGCATAATGGGGATGGGTGTGAGTAAAGAGCATTTGACGGCGGAAAGAACAAGCTACAGGCATTTGAAATTTTTCTGCAAAAGCCTCTAGCATTGCCACAGATGCTTCATCCCACCCCGAACCGCCTGCAATAACAATGGGGGAATTCGCAGCTTCAATTAAATTTTTAAAAATCTTTATATTTGAATGCGTTATAGATGTTTCTTGATGAATGAAATTTGCTTCAATGTGGTCTTTTGAGTCCTCGGTTAGAACCTCTTCTGGCAATGCAATTACCACAGGTCCCATGCGACCAGATAGCGATATCTCGAAGGCTTCTTTTAAAACTTTAGGAATATCTTTTGTGGTTTCAATTTGAAAAACAGCTTTTGCCATGCCGCCAAAAAAAGCCTGATAATTTACTTCTTGAAAGGCATCGCGGCCAAGATTTTTTAAAGCCACTTGCCCGACAAATAATATCATTGGTGTACTATCTTGTTGCGCCACATGAACGCCCGCGCTGGCATTGGTTGCGCCGGGTCCACGGGTAACAAAACTAATGCCGGGTAGATTAGAAAATTTACCCCAAGCCTCAGCCATCATAGCGGCTCCGCCTTCTTGACGGCAAAGTGTCGTTTTAATGGTGCTATCATGTAAGGCATCTAACACAGGTAAGTAGCTCTCTCCGGGCACGCAAAATACCCGTTCAATGCCAAATTTCTCCAGCTGCTTCACGAGCAATTTTCCCCCATGATCTTGGGCATGATCTTGAGCATGATCGTCACCATGATTATTTGCGGATGTATTTTTATTTGACATTTAAAAATCCCTTTAGATTATGCTTGTTTTCAGTCAAGGGGTGTGAAATAACTTGCTTATAATATCTATAACAAGGATGAAATAAATGGCTATCGAAAAAATACTTTTAGATCAATTAAACGATCCCAAACTCATTGCGGCTGGGGGCTATATTAATGGTCAATTTGTAACTGAGGCTAAATCAGGTAAAATATTCACCGTTACAAACCCTGCAACAGGTGAATTATTAGCTACCTTACCCGATATGGATGTTGAAGAAACACGCAGCGCAATTGATAATTCATATGTGGCACAAAAAGCTTGGGCAAAAGAGCCAGCAAAAGTGCGCTCAAGCATTTTGAAAAAACTCCATGGACTTTTTCTTGAGCATGTGGATGATTTAGCTAAAATTCTTACTCTTGAAATGGGCAAACCGCTTGCAGAGGCTAAAGGCGAGATCCTATATGGTGCGTCATATATCGAGTGGTTTGCAGAAGAGGCTAAGCGCGCTTATGGCGAGACCATTCCTGCGCCATCATCAGACCAGCGGGTGGTGGTAAGTAAACAACCCATTGGCGTTGTGGCATCCATCACGCCTTGGAATTTTCCAAATGCTATGTTGGCACGTAAAATGGCACCAGCCTTAGCAGCAGGGTGTGCCATTGTTGCAAAGCCTGCGGAACTCACACCGCTTTCTGCCATTGCAATTGGAGAATTATGCACTCGTGCAGGTATTCCAGCAGGGCTTTATAATTTGGTTGTTAGCACCAATTCACCTGATGTTGGTCAAGCGCTATGCACCAGTGATAAAATTCGTAAAATGACTTTTACAGGCTCAACTGGGGTGGGCAAAATTTTGATGCGTCAATGTGCTGATCAAATTATGAAAATGAGCCTAGAGCTTGGTGGTAATGCGCCATTCATCGTTTTTGATGATGCTGATATTGATGCAGCTGTTGAGGGGGCTATGATTTCTAAATATCGTAATGCTGGGCAAACCTGCGTTTGTGCAAACCGTCTTTATGTTCAAGAGGGTGTCTATGATGAATTTGCTCAAAAACTAGCAGCAAAAGTGGAAGCGTTAAATATTGGTAATGGTATGAATGAGGGCGTAAACATTGGCCCTATGATTGAAACTAAAGGCTTGCAGAAAGTGGAAGAGCATATTGAAGATGCCGTTTCAAAAGGTGCTAGCGTTTTAACGGGTGGCAAACCTCATGATGCGGGAGGTCTTTTCTTTCAACCAACCATCATTGCTAATGTCGATAAGTCAATGAAGGTAGCACGTGAAGAAACCTTTGGTCCTGTGGCACCATTGTTTAAATTTAAGGATGAGGCTGATGTGATCGCCCAAGCCAATGATACAGAATTTGGTTTGGCTTCTTATTTTTATGCCCGTGATATGTCGAGAGTTTGGCGCGTTGCTGAAGAACTTGAATATGGCATGGTCGGCATTAATACGGGGCTTATTTCCAATGAGGCTGCACCCTTTGGCGGGATGAAACAATCAGGCCTAGGGCGCGAGGGGTCTCGTCATGGTTTAGAGGATTATATGGAAATGAAATATATGTGCTTTGGTGGTGTGAACGCTTAATATAGCTTTGTTTTGACCAATTTGGCAAAATGCATTAAGCACAGCACATGAGTAAAATAAATCTATCATATGATCTTGATAAGGGCACGGGTTCTGCTTCTAAGGGGAGACCCTTATTTTCTGTTGCGCCGATGATGGATTGGACAGATAGGCATTGTCGGTATTTTCATAGGCAACTAACCCGCCATGCTTTGCTATACACGGAAATGGTGGTGGCAGATGCCATTATCCATGGAGATAGAGATCAGCATCTTAGTTTTAATGAATGCGAGCATCCTGTAGCATTGCAATTGGGTGGCTCTGATCCCAAGAAATTAGTGGAAGCGGTTAAGATTGCGCAAAATTATGGCTATGATGAGTTTAACCTCAATGTGGGCTGTCCGTCTGATCGCGTGAAATCAGGCTCCTTTGGTGCTTGCCTTATGGAAACGCCCGAAATTGTGGCGGAATGTATTGCGGCCATGAAGGCAGTGACGAAAACGCCTGTTACTGTTAAGTGCCGCATTGGCGTGGATGATCAAGACCCCGCTTATGCACTGCCAAGGTTAGCTAAAATGGTACATGAGGCGGGCAGTGATGCCCTTTGGGTTCATGCTCGTAAAGCTTGGCTGCAAGGGCTTAGCCCCAAAGAAAATCGCGATATACCGCCCTTAGAGTATGAGCGTGTTTATGAATTGAAAAAAGCTTATGAAACATCATTTGTTGGCATTAATGGTGGGATTGCAACTCTTGATGAGACGGTTGAACATTTAAAGCATTGTGACGGGGTGATGATGGGACGTGAGGCATATCATAATACGCAAGTGTTACGCTATGTTGATCAAACAATTTATGGTGCTAGCCATAAGCCTATTGAACTTATAGAGCTTAGCAATATCATGGCTGAATATGCGCATAAGCATGTAGAAAAGGGCGGCCGGGTGCATCATGTAACCCGTCATATGTTGGGGCTGTTTAATGGCTATCCAAATGCACGACGCTATCGGCAAATGTTGAGCATGGGTGCGCAAAATCATGATGCCTCGGCTGATTTGATTTTGGAAGCCTTTGAAATGATTTTAAATCAAAACGCGCTGGAAACAGCTTAGGGCATGTCACCCAAAAGTGGGTGCTGGTTTTGGGATTAATGACATGCAACAACAAAGGGATGGAGCGCATTTATGAATTTATTGATACGTGATGCGCTCTAGAGATTTTTATGGATTTTTTAATACAATATGCCCATCTGTGGCCTGAGCTTTTGATGTTGCTTGCAGCCGCTGGAGTAGGGGGTATTTTAGCCGGTGTTTTTGGCGTGGGTGGCGGCACAGTCTTTGTACCTGTTCTCGATTATGTTTTATCGCTCATGGGGGTTGATCCAGCCATTCGCACCCATATTGCCGTAGGTACCTCTTTAGCTGTCATCGTCCCAACCTCTATCAGCTCTTATATCTCCCATAGAAGAGCCGATAAGGTGGATATGGATGTGCTGAGCAAGTATATTATCGCCGTGCCTTTTGGGGTGGTTTTGGGCAGTTTGATTGCTGCGGACATTTCAAGCTATGTGCTTCGTGTGGTTTTTGCGATCATTGTTATTATCGTAGCTCTCAAGCTAATTTTTGATCAACCCCATTGGCGGTTGGGTAAAGATTTGCCAAGCAAACCTATTACATTTGCTGTGGGCACTGTGATTGGGCTTTTATCAACTCTAATGGGTATTGGAGGTGGGGTGTTAAATAATACCTTTATGACCCTTTATAATCGTCCTGTGCATCAAGCTGTGGCGACCTCCTCAGGGGTTGGCGTGTTGATTGCTATTCCTGCAACCATTGGCTTTATTTTGGCAGGTTGGGGCGAACCCAATTTACCAGAATTTACATTAGGGTTTGTCCATTGGTTGGCAGTTTTAATCATCATCCCAATTACCATTTATACAGCACCCATAGGCGCAAGGCTTGCTCATGGCATAGAAAAACAAAAATTAGCATTATGTTTTGGTGTTTTTCTCTTGTTTGTTGCGGCAAAATTCATCTATTCTGTTTTATAAGAAGGGGAGATAATTTTGGGCAATTGGCATTGGTTTAAACAAGGGGTTCGCGGTATACTGCATCTTCCTGTCTTAATGCTAACTCTGAGTTTGGTTGGCTTTGCAGCCCTTGCTCATGATGCTGATATATCATTATCACAAACCATTTTCATACAAGTGACGGTTTGGGCATTGCCCTCTATGCTAGTTCTAGTTGATGGAATGACATCCAATACACCAATCACCGTTGTGATCCTAGGTGTGGCTTTGGCTGCTGTTCGCTTCATGCCCATGATAATGGCAATTTTACCTGAGATGCGAAACCCCAAAACACCCACATGGGTTTTGATGGTGATTTGTCATTTCATGGCCATTACAGCTTGGGTGTTTGCTTTTGCTCGTTTTGATAAAGTGCCGCGAGAAAATCGCTTAGCTTTTTTCTTTGGTTTTAGCTTAACGCTTTGTATATTTTCAACCATCATAATGGCCTTAGCTTACCAAGTTTCAACCAACTTTCCACCTGTATTTTTGGTGGGACTTGCTTTCATTATTCCAGTTTATTTTTCAACGATGCTTTGGAAATCTGCACGTATAAATGCAGATCGTTTGGCTTTGATTTTTGGTGTTATACTTGCGCCAATTTTTTATTATTTTGCCCCAAGTATCGACTTAGTCTTGGTTGGTTTGATTGGTGGTACAGCAGCATTTTTTTTACGCCATAAAGTAAAGAGGTTATAAATGACCTACGCTGCATGGATGGAAGGTTGGTGGCCGTTTATATTCATATTAATCGCGGGTGCATTGCCAACAGAAATTTGGCGATGGCTTGGAATATTTTTATCCAAAAATATTGCAGAAGATAGTGAACTTCTCATCTTTGTACGCTCAGTTGCCAATGCCTTGATTGCAGGTTTGCTTACAAAGCTGGTATTGTTTCCAACGGGCGTGTTAGATGCTGCACCTTTGGGGTTGCGAATAGGTGCGGCACTTACAGGTTTTGCCGCATTTTATTTCATCCGTAAAAGCATTTTAATTGGCATTTTAATTGGCGAAATTATTTTACTCTTTGGCGGTTATTTTTTAGGTATTTTTTAAAGCGCTGCTTTGATCATTTCAGCATGCCTCGCCAATAAATCATTGTCTGCCATCTCGCCCGTATGAGGTTTTAATTTCTCACCTTCCATGCGAGGGATTACATGAAAATGCAAATGGAAAACCACTTGACCACCTGCGGGTTCGTTGAATTGTTGGAGGGTTATGCCATCGCAATTAAAGGCTTTTTGCGCTGCATGTGAAAGCTTTTTAACGGTTTTCATAACGGCAGTGAGATCATCTTCCTCAATACCTAAAATATTACGGCTACCTACTTTTGGAATGACTAAAAAATGACCATCAGCACGGGGCATAATATCCAAAAAAGCAAAGGTCTTATCATCTTCATAAATTTTATGACATGGCATTTCGCCCTTCATAATTTTTTGAAAAATATTATTCTCGTCATAGGTCGTTTGCATTAATAATTTCCTTCTTAAATGGAGCATGCTCTTTGAGCATGTTTTGATCAAATTTTACCGCTTCTCTTTCATCATGCAAATAGTTTTTTATGGCACGACGAAAATCTTCATGGGCGATATAATGCGCCGAATAGGTGAGGGTGGGTACATAGCCGCGCGCTAATTTATGTGCGCCTTGTGCACCTGCTTCAACACGCTTTAATTTATGCTCAATTGCATAGTCAATTGCTTGGTAATAACAGATCTCAAAATGCAAATAGGCATGATCCTCAATACAGCCCCAATGTCGCCCAAAAAGAGTATCGGAACCGATGAAATTTAATGCACCAGCAATATAGCGTTCATTGCGTTTGGCCATTATGAGCAAAATCTTATTGCTCATGCGTTCACTGATTTTAGAAAAGAACTCACGGGTTAAATATGGGCTGCCCCATTTGCGTGCGCCTGTATCTTGATAGAAGGTGAAAAATGCATCCCAAATTTCTTCAGTTAATTCATTCCCTGTGATCCACTCTATCGAAACGCCATTATTCTCAAGGGCTAGTTTGCGCTCTTTTTTGATGGCTTTTCGTTTTCGCGAGGCAAGGGTTTCTAGAAAGCCATCAAAGTTGTCATACCCCTCATTGAAAAAATGAAACTGTTGGTCGTTGCGCATCAAATAATTTGGATTGTTTTTAATCAAATGCTCACACTCAGCCTTTTCCATAAAGGTGATATGGGTGGATGAGATTTTATGATTATGGCACAGTTGCTGATAGCCATGGGCAAGTGCCAATTTATGAGCAGGCTCATGAGCAAGCAATCGTCTGCCAGTTGCAGGCGTAAAAGGTGTGCAAGATTGTAGCTTTGGATAGTAGTTACCGCCAGCACGCATGAAGGCATCAGCCCAAGCATGATCGAATACATATTCACCCTGAGAATGGTTTTTTAAATAGGCTGGCAGAAAGCCCAGAGTTTTGCCTGTTTCAGTTTCAAGCGCTAGATGCTGTGCCAGCCAACCCGTTTCATTAATGGCACATTTTGTTTCCTCTAATGCCCATAAGAAATCATACGAAATAAACGGGTTATAGGCCTCGTCTTTCGGATTGGCAAAACTATCCCATAAAGTTTTGTCTACGTTTTTCAACGAATCCAAAACTCTGATTTGCCAGCGCTGCTCACTCATATTTATCGAGGGTCCATCATTTCAAAAGTCATTTGATCGGCATATTGCTCACTAATGGCTTGTTCTTCTTTAGTGCGTGGCGCCCATGTAAGGATAGGCATGTTTTTTTCCTCACGCAATTCTTGAGCAATTTTACATGGTAAGTCGCCCACATAGTAGGACATGAAGTCAAAGGGATGCTTTTTATACAGGTTCATATGCACATCATAACGATGATCTGTACCCTCTGCTGTAAGGCCAAATGGGATGTCACCACAATATTTGTCCATATCCTCAATCAGCCAGTGATCAAAGGACATCATAACGGCATTGCCATCATAGGCATTGACCATATCAACAACGGCTTTAACAAAGCCTTCATCTTTACCTCTTCGCCCCTTAAGCTCTAGCAAAATTGGGACTTGTCCTTTAACCAGATCAAACATTTCCTGTAGACTTGGAATATGATCATTGGTGCCGCTCAATTTGATCTTTGCCAATTCTCCTGTGGTAAATTCTCTTACATCTCCTTTAAAATTAGTCACGCGATTTAAAGCATCATCATGGAAGACAATTGGCACGCCATTCCTATCAATGTGTAAATCACACTCAATGCCATAGCCGTTATCGATGGCCAATTGGAAGGAGGTCAATGAATTTTCAAAGACTTGTTCATTGTCATCATGAAGGCCGCGGTGAGCGAGTGGGCTTTTAGTGAGCCAGTCAAATTTTTTCATACTATTCAAACTCAATTATTGCATCAATCTCAACCGCAACGCCAAAGGGTAAGGAGGACATGCCAACAGCAGCGCGGGAATGTTTTCCTGCATCGCCTAGAATTTCAACTAAGAAATCAGAAGCGCCATTGATCACAGCCGGTTGATCGCCAAAATCAGGTGTTGAATTTACAAAGCCATTGATTTTTACAACACGTTTAATGCGTGAAAGATCACCAAGGGCTGTTTGGGCTTGGGCAAGTATGTTAATGGCACATAATCTTGCTGCGCGCTGCCCATCTTCTGGGCTAACATCATCACCCAATGTGCCAATAACGGCTGGCTTGCCGTCTTCCATGGGCAATTGACCGGATACAAATAATTGATTGTTGGAGATGGTGTAGGGCAAGTAATTTGCTGCAGGAGCAGCGGCCTCGGGCAGGGTGACACCAGCATTTTTAAGGTTTTCAGCGATAAAAGTCATATTGTTGCTCCATTAATTGGGATAAATGGTTTTTAATTTGATTAAACCATGAATTGGGATATAAATATATCATTACGAAAGTATTGAATCATTTTCAGCTATTTGGTTTCACTATAAGTTGTAGATTTTTGGATGAAATGCAAATTATTTTAAGGCATAATATGTATAAAAGTATAATAGATTTTGGGTTTGGTTCATTTTTAACACTTGGTTTGTCTATCGGTTGTCTAAATTGGGCTCATGCAAAAACACCGCTTTTAGAGCATGTTGCCGTATATGATGTTTCTTTAAAAGAAGCAGATGAACGCACAGGGCTTTCATCTATGAATGGCCTCATTGCCTATGATTTTCAAGGTTCACAATGTGATGGATATACTACTAATTTTCGTTTTGTTGTAAAGGTTGTAAATGGCGATAATGAGTTTGTTTCCGATCAAAGGGCTACAACTTACGAATCGTCAGATGGCAAAAACTATAGTTTTTCTGATCGCTCTTTTTTAAATAACCAATTGGAAAGTGAGTTAAAAGGTAATGCAAAGCAAATAGATGATGGGTTAAAAGTTAACCTATCTATCCCTAAAGACCTTGAGGTCAAATTGGGTTCTGCTATTTTTCCCACAGCTCATATTGAAAAAATTATTGAAAAAGCATTGGCGGGAGAGAGCTTTTATAAAACGAAAATTTATGATGCGGCTGATGATGGCGATAAAATAATGTTATCTACTACCATTATTGGTAAATCTAGAACGGATGTATCTGAAGATAATAAAGAATTTGCTGTTTTAGAAGATATGAAAGATAAACCCTATTGGCCTGTAAATATTGCCTATTTTGACAGTATTGATCATAAATCTGAGGCATTACCGACATATCAAATTTCATTTAAACTTTATGAGAATGGTGTGACGCGGGATTTGATTTTAGATTATGGCGATTATAGTTTAAAAGCCTTACTTAAAAATTTGAAAGTATTGCCAGCAACAAAATGCTATAGGGATTGAAGGAGATTTATAATCATTCAAGAACGGAGTGAGGGATTGAGTAGTTCTAATATATTACTGGAAGCCAAAGAAATAACAAAAATTTTTGGCTCTCTTTATGCAAATGATGCAGTTGATCTTAATATTAATAGTAGGGAAATTCATGCGCTTCTCGGTGAGAATGGCGCGGGCAAATCAACCTTGGTAAAAATATTATTTGGTTCATTGCATCCCACAAGTGGCCAGATTTTTTGGCGCGGAGAAAAAGTTAACATAACAACGCCTGCCATGGCTCGTGAATTAGGCATTGGTATGGTGTTTCAGCATTTTTCATTATTCGAAGCTTTGACCGTTAAGGAAAATATAGCCTTGTCGCTGGGCGATTTGTTCCCATCTCATCTCTTAGCAGATAAGATACTTGAGGTGAGTAATGCATATGGCTTGCCGTTGGATCCGAAATCTTTGGTTGCTGATTTATCAGTGGGGGAACGTCAACGTATCGAGATTGTACGCTGCTTATTGCAAGAGCCAAGCTTGATTATATTGGACGAACCTACATCTGTTTTAACTCCTCAAGAGGCGGATCAATTGTTTGTAACGCTTGAGCGTTTGCGGGATGAGGGGAAATCACTTTTATATATTTCTCACCGTTTGGAAGAGGTGCAGCGTCTATGTTCGCGCGCTACCATTATGCGTCATGGCAAAGTGATCGAGGCTTGTGATCCTAGAGAAGAGAGCGCCTCTACTCTGGCTGCAAAAATGGTTGGAAAAGCAGTAGAAAAAGTTGAACGCCATAAAGTTCATCAAAAAGATGGCGAGGTAATGCTAAAGCTTAATGGCCTTTCTATGCCTGCAAAAACACAATTTAGTACGGCTTTAAAAGGGATTGATTTAGAAGTCCGAGCTGGTGAAATTACAGGTATTGCAGGCATTGCGGGTAATGGCCAAAGTGAATTTTTTGAAGCTATCTCTGGTGAGGTTTTGCAAGATAGCGCTGATATGGTTGAAATCTTGGGAGAGCCTGTTGGCCGCAAGGGCATATCGGAGCGCCGCGCACTGCAAGCCGCTTTCGTGCCAGAGGAGCGTTTGGGGCATGGTGCAATTCCAAGCTTTACATTAACGCAGAATCTCTTGCTGGCGCGCCATAGCAGTGATCGTAAGCAATTTACATCTGCTGGCAAATTAGCCTTTATCAATGAGGCTGCATTAAACAAAACAAGCGAAGAAATCATTAAAGATAAAGATGTTCGCATGAGTGGCGAAAACCCTGCTGCATCTTCGCTTTCTGGTGGTAATTTACAAAAATACATCATGGGCAGAGAGCTCGATCGTTTGCCTAAGCTTTTGATTGTTAATCAGCCGACTTGGGGGGTGGATGCCGGCGCTGCTGCGCATATTCGCCAATGCTTGATTGATTTAGCAGAGGATGGTTCGGCCGTATTAATTATCTCGCAAGACTTGG
>CAKMZG010000036.1:11796-16769 GCA_929200335.1 uncultured Alphaproteobacteria bacterium
ATATTGGCCTGCTCATGGCTGGTCTTGATCATAATAATAACCAAGAAGCTAAAAATACTATGAATGTAGGTGCATAATGGCCATTGAACTTATAAAACGTAAAAATCCATCTAAAGTCATATCCATGGTTTCGCCATTTATAGCTTTAGCGGTAACGCTTATTGCTGGCGTTCTTATATTTTTGGCTCTGGGTAAAAACCCAATAAATGGCCTTTATTCTTTTTTTATTGAGCCTTTAACAGAAGCATGGTCGGTGCATGAATTAATCATTAAGGCAGTGCCTTTGGTGTTGATTGCAGTTGGCTTATCAGTTTGTTTTCGCTCGGGTAACTGGAATATTGGCGCAGAAGGGCAATTCATCATTGGTGCTATGGCGGGTTCTATTTTGCCGATAATGATGCATGATCTGCAATCTCCAATTATTTTGCCGTTAATGTTAATTATGGGCTTTGCTGGCGGTGCTTTATTTGGCCTAATTCCAGCCTATTTGAAGAATAAATTTGGCACTAATGAGATTTTAACATCGCTGATGTTGGTGTATGTGGCACAATTGTTCTTAGATTGGATGGTGCGTGGTCCTTGGAAAAATCCAGAAGGTTTTAATTTCCCAGAAAGCCGTGCTTTTCATGAATTTGCAGTGCTGCCAGAGATGATGTCTTCAGGGCGTGCCAATTGGGGCGCTGTGATTGCAGTGATTGCGGTTGTAATATTTGCAGTTTTATTGGGTAAAACGCTTAAAGGCTTTGAGATTAAAGTGATTGGTGAGAGTGAGCGAGCTGGTAAATTTGCTGGCTTCGACGCTAAGAAAATGACAATTTTCGCGTTTCTAATTTCAGGTGGACTAGCTGGTCTTGCAGGTCTTATTGAGGTTGCTGGCGCAATTCAGCAGATGCGCCCTGTTATTTCACCGGGTTATGGTTTTACTGCGATTATTGTTGCCTTCTTAGGGCGTTTAAATCCGCTTGGTATATTGGCTGCTGGTCTTGTTTTGGCCTTGACTTATCTGGGTGGTGAGGCTGCTCAAATTTCCCTTGGCATTTCCGATAAGGTTGTAAGGGTGTTTCAAGGTCTTCTATTATTCTTCGTGCTTTTAAGTGATACATTCATTAATTACCAAGTTCGATTTGATAACCCATGGAAAAATAAACAGTTGGATCAGGCTCATGTTGATTCAAAAAAAGTAGGGGCAGAATAATGATTGAAAATATTTTATTAACTGTTGTCACAGCTGCAACACCTTTTTTGATAGCCGCTATTGGCGAGTTGATTGTGGAGCGCTCAGGAGTTTTAAATCTTGGTGTAGAAGGCATGATGATTATGGGAGCCGTATTTGCCTTTATGGCTGCGCAGGTTACTGGTAATCCTTATGTTGGCATTATAGCTGGTATTATAGCTGGGGGAGCTTTCTCTCTTATATTTGGGTTTTTAACTATCACAATGGTGAGCAACCAAGTGGCAACCGGTTTGGCTTTGACTATTCTGGGACTTGGTTTTGCTGGCATGGTGGGTGAATCTTTTGTTGGCCTACCGGGCATTAAGTTGGAAGCCATTTCAATACCATTTTTAAGCGATATCCCCGTCATTGGTAGATTGTTATTCGGACAAGATGTTATCGTTTACATATCTTTTGCTTTGGTGGTTGGCACACTTTGGTTTTTGTTTAAAACCCATGCAGGGCTAACCTTGCGCTCTGTTGGTGATAATCCATCTGCTGCCCATGCTCTAGGCATATCGGTTAGCAAAGTGCGTTATTTAGCCGTTTTATTTGGTGGCTCTTGTGCAGGGCTTGCAGGCGCTTATTTATCCCTTGTTTATGTGCCACAGTGGACAGAAGGCATGACAGCTGGGCGTGGTTGGATTGCGCTTGCGCTGGTTGTATTTGCCTCATGGCGTCCTGAACGCATTATTTTGGGTGCTTATTTATTTGGTGCGGTTACAATTGCGCAATTCCATGCTCAGGCTGTGGGTATTTCGGTGCCATCACAACTATTGTCTGCACTACCATATATAGCAACAATTGTTGTATTAATCCTGATTTCACGTAATCGGCGCTTGACCTTGATCAATACGCCTGCAAGTTTAGGTAAACAATTTGTACCTGATCGTTAATATCAAAATAGGAGAAGTGATATGAAAAGAAGAATTTTTATGCTTGGTGCAGCAGCACTGACGGCGGCTATGGGTTTGGCTGCTAGCGTTACTGCGCAAGCAGAAGATAAGTTAAAAGTGGGTTTTGTATATATTGGCCCTCCAGGTGACTTTGGTTGGACTTACCAGCATGACCAAGGCCGTAAAGCGATTGAAGAAGCGCTTGGTGATAAAGTTGAAACTACTTTTCTTGAAAATGTTCCAGAAGGTGGTGATTCTGAGCGCGCTATCGAACGTCTTGCACGTTCTGGTCATGGTTTGATTTTTACAACATCGTTTGGCTATATGGACCCAACTCTTAAGGTTGCCAAAAAATTTCCAAAAGTGAAATTTGAACATGCAACAGGTTATAAGCGCGCAGATAATGTTACAACTTATTCTTCACGTTTCTATGAAGGCCGCTATTTGCTTGGTCAAATTGCTGCTCGTGAATCTAAAAAGGGTGTTGCTGGTTATATCGCATCTTTCCCAATTCCTGAGGTTATCCGTGGCATCAATGCTTTTGTTCTTGGTGCACAAAGCGTAAACCCAGATTTCAAATTGAAAGTTGTTTGGGTAAACACATGGTTTGATCCAGGTAAAGAAGCTGATGCTGCTAAAACTTTGGTTGACCAAGGTGTTGATATTATTACACAACATACAGATTCAACTGCTGCGATGCAGGTGGCTGCTGAGCGTGGTATTAAAGCATTTGGTCAAGCTTCAGACATGATCGAGTTTGGTAAAGAAACTCAATTGACATCTATTATCGACAATTGGGATGATTACTATATTGCTCGTACAAAGGCTGTTCTAGATGGTTCTTGGAAATCAGAAGAGACTTGGGGCGGCATGGCTGACGAAATGGTTCACATCGCACCATTCACGAACATGGCTGATGAAACTAAAGCTGAAGCAGAAAAAACAATGGCTGCTATTAAATCTAAGGAATTCCATCCTTTCACAGGCCCTATCATGAAACAAGATGGTAGTGTTTGGCTTAAAGAAGGTGAAGTTGCTGACGATGGCACGCTACTTGGCATGAATTTTTATGTGAAAGGTGTGGATGATAAATTCCCACAATAAAGTTTTTACATAAACATATTGAAGGCCGCCCAATGGGCGGCCTTTTTTTGTGATTTATATTTTAATGGTTGCACTTTTGGCCTCGAATTTGCATAAAGATATATGTTTTTAAATGCTTTTAAAGCTTCCGTTGGGGAATGTTAGGTCGTGGAAATGATTAAATCTTATTTCACTCAAGCTACTGATTTTATTATGGAGTGGGTGTCGAAGCCCGAGACATTTGTGCAATTTGGCATATTGATTGTTATCTTTGGAATTGCTGTTTTTCTGACACGTTTCTTAACGCCGATCATTACTCGTTTCTTGCAGCCGAAAGAAGGCGGTGAGGGCTATATCTACGAAATGCGCTTATTTGCAATTAAACTTCTGCCTTTGCTCTTACCCGTGATTGCTTTTGTAATTCTTGCGACAAGTGAATCTATTTTCGTTGCCATTACTGGTGCAGGCTCAATCTTAGCACTGGGTAAGCGTTTTTTCCTATTCTTAGCAGTTTATATTTTTTCCAAGCGAATAGTAACGGATACATATATCAAATTATTGTTCCGCTATGTGTTAATCCCTCTAGCTTTTCTAAATGTTGTTGGGCTGCTCTGGCCAATCATTGGGTATTTGGATGGCCTATCTATTGAAATGGGCACCAGCAGATTTTCTGCCTTAACTTTAATACAGGCGGCTGTGGTTGGTATTTTTCTCTATTGGTTGGGCAATCGTTCAAATCAAATGGGGCAGACCTATATTCGCTCACAAGAAGAAATTCGACCACCAACCCGTGAATTAATGGCTAAAACTCTGGAAGCAGCCATTTGGATTGCGGTTGGATATGTAATGATTAAGTTTATCGGACTTGATCTCTCCACCTTGGCTATTTTTGGTGGTGCTTTGGGTGTGGGGCTTGGTTTTGGTTTACAGAAAATCGCCTCTAACTTCATCTCTGGCATCATTTTGCTTCTAGAGGGTGAGGCATCTGTAGGTGATTTTATTACCATGGATAATGGCGAAGAGGGAACCATTAAAAAAATGGGCGCGCGTGCTACATTTTTAGAAACTTTTGATGGCAAATGGATTGTTGTGCCTAATGAGGATTTTATTACTACGCGCCTAACCAATTGGTCGGATTCAGGCTCTGCCAATCGTTTTGAGGTGGATTTTTCAGTGCCATATGATATTGATATTCGCACGATCCCATCAATGATTGAGGCTGCTGTTGCCAAACATCCAAAAGTTTTGTCGAAGCCCGAAATGCCAGATTGTGAGCTGCGTGGCTTTGGAAATGCTGGTATTGATTTTGCGGTTGAATTTTGGGTAGACGGCTTGGATGATGGGAAAAATAAATTCTCATCCGATATTCTATTCATTGTCTGGGAAACGCTCCGCGAAAATGGTATTCAAATGCCTGTTACACAGCATGAAATTAAGGTTCATAATGTTACACCAGCAGGGAGCGCTAAGCCTGGGAAGAATAAAAAATAGTTTTAATGCTTTGCTAGTGATGTCGAATCCGCTACGGATAATCTATGGAATTTAATGCAGAACAAGACAAAGCCCTTGTAGAAGTTTCTCGATGGCTTAAACGTGGCGATAGTCAAATTTTTCGCCTGTTTGGCTATGCTGGAACAGGCAAGACGACCCTTGCGCGCCATTTAGCAGAAGATATCGATGGCGAGGTGCTCTTTGCAGCCTTTACGGGTAAGGCTGCTCAGGTTTTACGTTCTAAGGGCGCTACAAAAGCTTCAACGATACACTCGTTAATTTATCGCCCT
>CAKMZG010000037.1:0-6638 GCA_929200335.1 uncultured Alphaproteobacteria bacterium
CAGACAACAAGGCAAATCTTTAAAAATGAGATTTGAATCAATTTATAGTGCACAGGCTATATCACATTAAATTTGAAAAACAACTTGGCAATACCGTTTTCAATAGTGTTCATTATTTTTATCTTTTACTCTATGCGCACTCTAGGTGCTTAATTAAATTATACTAAAATTACCAATAAGCTATAAATAATTGTTTTTATTAAGTTATTTGGTGCACCCGAGGCGATTCGAACGCCTGACCTCTGCCTTCGGAGGGCAGCGCTCTATCCAGCTGAGCTACGGGTGCAAAATGCTATTTCAAAACTATCTAAAGACTATCTAGCGCACATCACTTATCTATAAATTCATAAATGCGCTCTATCTCTTTGTTGTTGCGTATCACTATTTCCAAAAACGGAATCCATCTTTGGGTGACATGCTATAGAGCCTGTAGCGTTAATGTGAATTCACTTAAACAAGAACTATTCGCGCAAATAAAAGAACCTAGGGTATCAACCTGAATTCATTTAGAGGTATGATGGTCTAAAGCCTTCTTATAGCATTTCCCCTTACTAACCAAGATTAGATAAAGCTTCAATGAAAAAATTCATTAATTGTATAATTCAAAATCAACTGAGCGTGATAATAGTCCCTTAACGGCAAATTTATATGCCTAATCTCATGACCATGCAGCTGGTTAAACTGCAGCTCTGGCATACGTTCCATAGCCTCTATCTCTGCAAGTTCAGCAATCAAATATACTGGCACATCTGATGCATGAGACAAATTTTCGATAATGCCATAGCCACGCAATTCAATTTTCCCAGCAATTTTAGGGGGTGTTTTTGCAATTAGCGCTCCACCAACACTTTCTAATAAGACCTGGTCATCAGCAATTAAATGCACCGCATCCCAATCCATGGTTTTCTCATGCAATATTTGTAGCGCTAAGCGAGATTTCCCGCTGCCAGATGCGCCTGTAATTAATATACCAAAAGCACGCCCATCTTTAATGACATTCAAAGCCGTGCAGTGAAAATTATAGGGTTTATTAGTCATTACGTTTAACTTTTACTTTCATCAAGGCGCGGGGCAATCGGATGATAAATCGAGCGCCTGCGCCCTCATCACCAGATTTATTTTGCACCTCAATCTTGCCCCCATGAGCTTCAATAATTTGTTGCGTAATGGATAACCCCAGCCCAGAATTTTGACCAAATGCCTCACCTTCTGGTCTATCGGTATAAAAACGTTTAAAGATGCGATCGAATTGTTCATTCTTAATGCCTGGGCCATTATCTTCTATGATCCAAGTGACATGATGGTTATCCTGTGTAAGGTGAATGTCAATCTGGCCGCCTCTATCGGGAATGAATGATTTTGCATTGTCTAAAAGATTATTCAAAACCTGTCCAAGGCGACTTTCGTGCCCCAGAACAATATATGTTCCATCTTCGTAATCTAAATTCAAAGCTAAAATTTCACGATCAGGACAAAGCTGCTGGGTGTAATCCAAAATGCTTTTGCAAAGCTTTGTAAGATCAAGTGGTTGCATATCTTCGCGCACCAATTCAGCATCTAGGCGGGAGGCATCAGAAATATCAGAGATAAGACGATCCAAGCGCTGAACGTCATGCTGTATGACATCTAACAAGCGCTTTTGCTGATCTTCATTACGTACTGCGGGCAAGGTTTCTACTGCACTGCGTAAAGATGTTAGTGGATTTTTTAGCTCATGACTAACATCAGCAGCAAAGCGCTCAATGGCATCAATACGCGCATAGAGCGAGGATGTCATAGAACGCAGCGCTTTGGATAGATTACCAATTTCATCTTGGCGCTCAGAATAATCAGGGATTTCTTCACGCGCTTTAACGCTAGTTCGAACACGGATGGCAGCCTCCGCCAATCGGCGTAAGGGTACGGCAATTGTGCCAGCCAATAAGAAAGATAAAACAAGCGTAACAACAGCAGCAACCCCAAATATTTTCAAAATCGCAAGGCGCTCAGCAGCCACAATTTTATCAATATCATCTCCTTGGGTGGATAGCTGTAACACACCAAGGACAGCGCGAAAGCGTTGAACAGGCACAGCAACCGACACAATTAAAGTGCCATGTTCTGTAATGCGTACGATACTATCGGGACCACCACCTAAAGCTTGACGGACTTCAGGATATTGCAAACCTTGATCAGGAGGAAGGTCTTTATAAACCTCTAAATTACGCCCCTGCATCCAATTGTTAATGGCCTTTCCAAAGCGCTCAAAAATATTATATTTATCAGGCTCATGTGTGGGGGGTAAATCAAAGCGTAACACTTGCCCGCTAGAATAGAGGTGGCGGCTATCAAAAATAATCAGCCCCTCTCGGTCATAAATTCGAGCGCGAGTGCGTGTTGGCGAAATTAGATAGCGTAGAACAGGCGCAATTCTCTCTGGATCAATGGGAAAATCTAACGGTGTGCTACCCTCGCTAAAAGGGTCAATACTATCGCCTGCATTCAACTCTATCAATCGCTCAGGATCAACGCTAATTCCATCGGTCTCAATAGAAGCTGATGACGCAATCGCACCAGCAATAATTTGCCCTTGAATAAGCAAGCTCTCCTCGCGCGCCTCAATTAGCCCCGCTCGAAATTGATTGAGATATAAAATACCAGAAAGTAGAACCAAAAGTGCAGCAAGATTTAAAAATACAATACGGCGCGTAAGACTAGAGAATGTATAGTGCTTTGAAATTTTGGAAAATTTAACCAGCGCTTTTCTTATAATTGTTGGTTTTTTGTCACCACCCATATTACATCGCAATCCATGAAATTAAACAACCTATGCTTCTTTGAATCTGTAACCTACGCCATAGAGCGTTTCAATCATATCAAAATCATCATCGGTCTTTTTAAATTTCTTACGCAGGCGCTTAATGTGACTATCAATGGTGCGATCATCCACATAGACCTGATCATCATAAGCAGCATCCATCAAGCTATCGCGGCTTTTTACCACGCCAGGGCGTTGAGCAAGCGCATATAGAATTAAGAATTCCGTAACGGTTAGAATTACCTCTTTATCATTCCATGTGCAGGTATGACGTTCTTTGTCCATGCTCAATAAACCGCGAACCAAAAGCTCACTTGCCGTTGCCTCAGAACTGACACCACTATTCTTGCTCTCATTGCGCGCATTTGCACGACGCAAAATAGCTCGAACACGCTCCACTAATAGGCGTTGAGAAAATGGCTTAGTGATAAAATCATCAGCACCCATCTTAAGGCCAAATAACTCGTCAATCTCATCATCTTTGGAAGTAAGGAAAATTACAGGTAAATCAGAGGTAGCACGCAATTTTCGCAATAATTCCATACCATCCATGCGCGGCATTTTAATATCAAAAATTGCAAGATCAGGACGCTTGGCGTTCAAGCCCTCAAGGGCGGTCGCACCATCGGTATAGGTTTCGACACTGAAACCTTCATTTTCCAATGCGATTGAAACAGAGGTGAGGATATTACGATCGTCATCAACCAATGCTATTGTTGCCATTCAAATTCTCCATAGTTGCTGCTATTACCAAATATTTGATGTTACCAGCCATTTTCCATTTGCCCCCAGCTTATCACATTAGATTGCGTGATAATTATGGCAAATCAATCCTAATTGTTTTGATTTTATATACTTCTGTCAAATTATTGATATAAATGATATCAAATTATTATATAAAACAATCAGTAAATCATACAATAACTTGTTTCAAGTTAATAAAATAGTGGAGATGAATTTGAGTAAAGAAGTAACCCTATTTGAAGTTGGGCCAAGAGATGGTCTACAAAATGAAAAAGCATTTGTTGAAACTAAAGATAAGATTAACTTCATTAATCTGCTTTCTCAAGCAGGCTTTAAAAAAATAGAGGCTGCCAGCTTCGTCTCTCCTAAATGGGTGCCACAAATGGCAGATGGCTTTGAAGTAATGCAAGGCATTAAGCGTAACCCAGATGTAAAATATGCAGCTCTCACACCGAATTTAAAAGGCTATGAGCGCGCTTATGAGGCGGGTGTTGATGAAATTGCTATCTTTGGCTCTGCCAGCGAAGGTTTTTCACAGCATAACATTAATTGCTCCATTGAAGAGAGCTTAGAGCGCTTTGAAGAGCTTACCAATATTGCTATCCGCCAAGACATGCCCATTAGAGGCTATGTGTCTTGCATTGTAGAATGCCCCTATGATGGCGCGGTGGAGCCTGAAGTGGTTGCGCGGGTTGTTGATGCACTTTTAGGGCTTGGCTGCTATGAGGTTTCCCTTGGCGATACTGTTGGCAAAGCAGAACCAGAACAAATTAATACGCTTTTGGAGCTTTTATTACAAAATTTTGATGCCTCTCAATTGGCTGGTCATTACCACGATACCAATGGTTGGGCGCTTGATAATATTAAAGTTAGTCTGCATCATGGCCTACGCACCTTTGATAGCGCTGTGGGTGGATTGGGCGGTTGTCCTTATGCGCCCGGCGCAAAGGGAAATGTGGACACTCTCGCTGTTCATGCAATGTTAGAAGAAGAAGGTTTTTCAACGGGCTTAGATGAAGAAACTTTGATGCATGCAAATGACATGATGAAAAGTCTGGTAAAAGATAAACAATAAAAACATTTGGGAGGATACATTTTGGATAGAAAAAGTTTTAACACCATCAGACTTGAAATGGATGAGCGGGGCATTGCCAATTTAATCCTAAATCGTGCTGAAAAGCATAATGCGATGAATGCCCAAATGATTGCAGAAATTACCGATGCAGCAGCTCTCTTGGCACAAAATCAAGCGGTTAGAGCAGTAATCTTACGTGCTGAGGGTAAAACTTTTTGCGCAGGCGGTGATTTAAACTGGATGCGCTCACAAATGGATAAATCGCGTGATGAAAAAATCGTTGAATCCTCTGCTCTCGCAAAAATGTTGCGTATCCTTGATGACATGCCCCAGCCCTTGATTGGCTACGTCACTGGCAATGCCTTTGGTGGCGGTGTCGGCATGATGTGCGTTTGCGATTTTGTCTTAGCTGTTGAAGGGGCAAAGTTTGGCCTTACAGAAACTCGCCTTGGACTGATCCCAGCCACTATTGGACCCTATGTGGTACGCCGCTTAGGCGAGGCCAAGGCGCGAGAAGTGTTTTTTACGGGCACGTTATTTGATGCTCATGAAGCGCTTCGATTAGGCCTTGTGAAATCTGTTTTAAACCCTGATGTGTTAAGCGAAGCCTTAAGCGCTGAAATTTCTAGCATCTTGCAATGCGCACCCAATGCTGTTCGCCAAGCAAAGGCATTATGTCTACACTTAGCAAGAGATCCTAATCCCGACCAATTGGATTATACGGCTAATCAATTAGCTGATTGCTGGGAACGCGACGAAACCCGCGATGGCATAAAGGCCTTTTTTGATAAGCAAAAGCCTGCTTGGGTGCAGAGTTAGCCATTGTATAAATCGTTGTATAAGCCATTGTAAATGCAAAGCCCTGTGAGCAATGCATATCAATATAACATCTTATTGTAAAAATTTTATTTTTGAGGAAATGGTACGACTGGGTGGATTTGAACCACCGGCCTCTGGAGCCACAATCCAGCGCTCTAACCAACTGAGCTACAGCCGCATATCATTTGAACAAGTGTCAAATACGGTTAAAACAATTAGATTGCAAGAGCCAAATAACAATTTTACTCAAGAAGTCATGAATTTTTCGAATTCTAGAGCTTGATGCGTTTGAATGAGTTCAAAAACCAGCTCTAGATTCCTTAATTTCTGCGAATAGTTCTCATTTAGGTAAATTCACCCAAACGCAACATAGGCTAGAGCGCATCATTTATCTATAAATGCATAAATTCACTCTATCCCTTTGTTGTTGCAGGTCATTATTCCCAAAACCAGCAACCACTTTTGAGTGACATACGCTATGCCTAGCAATGCCTGTTTTATTAATCTTGTTAACCTTGAATCACATTAGAGGGGTCTGAGTGCATAGAATTCATGTTTTTTTTACTCTTCTTGCTGTAGATTAACCTATATTTATCAATTTAGTTTGTTTAAGTCGCGGTTGAAGAGTATTTAGTAATGGTGCAGCACCAATATCCATATTTGGATTTATCGGTACGTAAAGAGACACGAAAATTGCTCTTTAGCGATCGGGCGGCCTTTATCTGCTCACAAGACTTCAAAGTTATTTTATGGGCTAATGTGGCAGGAGCAAAACTTTTTGGCTACGATTCCATTGAAGAATTAATTGCTCAAAATTTTGATCAGCGCAATAAAATCATAAGCCAATGCAGGACTGCAGTAAAAAGCATTAAAGCCAAGAGAGCATTTAAATTTAAGTTAGAGTTGCCTAAAAATCATAATCTAGCCACTTTAAACTTAGCCATTAAACCTCTTGAAATTGATAATACCACAAAACTTTATCTGGTCTTTGAAGATAAAAAGAAAGATGAGGCTGATGAAGCTGCTATTCTTTCTCAATTGGTGACTTATTTATCCAATGAAGGAGCAACCGCCGCAATTCTTGGGTTTCAAGGCAAAGTAATAACCGCAACAAAATATTTTAATGCTCTGGGCATTAAAAAGGCCGAGCTGAGTAAATTAACCTATAAAGTTATAAAAGAAGATGATAACAAAATATATGCT
>CAKMZG010000037.1:6648-16732 GCA_929200335.1 uncultured Alphaproteobacteria bacterium
CGCCTTGTTAAACGCCTTCTACCAACAAAAAAGGGCGAAATGGCTGCTGGCATTGGCGCAATTGAGGAAAAACCCTATCGATTTTTATTAATTGTTGCTGCACTATCTGAAAAGCAGAATAGAAAATCAATTACTAAAAAGGGCGTTATTGCCACTCCAAAAAAAGCCCCTGCGCCCGTCAAAACAACTTCAACATCTGGAAAAACTAAGAATACTCAAAAGGTAACTGCAAAAAGGAAGGTTTTGAGTAAAGTAACACCTTTGAATAATTCAGTTGCTGAGCCTGATATGGCACCAACAACAAAGGCAGCTAAACCATTGAGTAAACCAGCAAAAAAAACAACTGCGGTAAAGAAAGCCCTTAAAAAGGCCAAAACACAATCAAAGGGTGCAGTGTCAGCTCAAAAATCAAAAAACATTAAACCATCTAAAACAAACACTCAAACCAAACCTAAAGTTAAAGTAAAAACAGAAATGTCGCCAATTGTATTTGCTAAAGAAGATAAAGGCATCGAACAAGAAGCTCCATTGAAAAAAATCTCTGAAGGCAAAGCTATAAAATTTTCTTGGAAAACTGATGCAGATGGAAAATTTGTGATGGTTTCCAACGAAATACTAGATACCCTTGGGGTTGACGCTACCCTTGTTTTAAATAAGTCATGGGATGAGGTTGCGCGCAATTTTAATCTTGATCAAAGCGAAAAAATTGTTGAATTATTTAATACCAAAGACACTTGGTCCGGGCAACAGGTTTTGTGGCCAATAAGTGGCTCAACAGATAAGGATGGTATGGCTGATAATAAGCTAGTGCCTGTTGATTTTGCGGCTCTACCGAGTGTTGATCGTAATAAGAATTTTAATGGTTATAATGGTTTTGGTATCATTCATATGAATTTGATAAAAACCGTAACAGAGCCTGCGCCGATTAAAGTTGAACCCGCACCCAAAAAATCTAATGCCAAACCAGTAGAGGCTTTAAATGGCGAGGAAAAGGCCGCTTTTGATGAAATTGCGAGAACCCTTGGGCAATCTTCAGATGATGAAAAAATTGATACGCCAGAGATAGCTAAGCCACCATTGGCTAAGTCAACGCCCGCCAAACCCAAACCTGAGCCAATATCAAATGAAGCGACTGCAATAGTTCCTACGCCACCAATTAAAAAGGCTCAACCTCTGATTGAGGTAACTCCACCAATTGAAACAAAACCCGCGATTGTTCCTACACCAGAAAAGCCTGAAGTGGCAGCTAAAAAAACATCGCATCAAGATATCTCTGGCGTTTTGGATCAAATACCCGTGCCACTTATGGTTTACCGAGATAACAGTCTGCTTTTTGCCAGTTCTGATTTCTTAAAGCTAACCCATTATAAAAACATTGAAGAGATCAATGAAGCAGGAGCCTTAGATGCGCTTTTCGATAACAGTGCAGATGAAGGCGATAAATCTGATGCAGATCAAATGCAATTAATTCTCAAGAATGGTGAGACATGCAATGTGAATGCGCGGCTGCAAAGGATCGATTGGTCGGATGGCAATGCTCTTTTAATGGCTTTTACATCCATCGAGCAACAGACTCAAAATATGGCTATTACAGAACCTCAAGCAAACACTGAAGAGAAAATTAGCACTGAACATGATAAAGCCATTGGCATGACCCTTGAGGATGAAAGTCAGTTTATGACCCGCGTGAGTCATGAAATTCGCGCGCCATTAAACACCATCATTGGGTTTTCTGATTTGATCATGGACGAACGTTTTGGCCCCTTGCGAAATGATAAATACCGTGAATATATGCGCGATATCAGGCGCTCAGGCAGCCTTATGCTGGATATTATTAATGATTATCTAGATTTATCAAAAATCAAATCAGGCGATATTATTCTCAAAGAAGAGATGATCAATATCAATCAATTGATCAAAGATACTGTTGCAATCGTGCAGCCTCAAGCTAATGGTGATCAAATTATCATCCGCACCAGCCTTTCAAAGGCCGTGCCTTCTGTAAAAACCGATAGCAACACCGTACGTCAGGTGGTTTTAAACTTGATCTCCAGCGCAATCAAAGCAACCCCAACGGGGGGGCAGATAATTATCTCCAGCCTACTAGACAGTTCTGGAGAGGTAATTGTGCGGATTAAAGATTCGGGTGATGGCATAGATGAAGAAATGTTGGAATATGTGTTAGAACCAAGCAAATCTTTAGTGAAATCTAAGGTTGATCCTAGCCAAATGGATAAACATCACAGTGGGTTAGAGCTATCCCTAACCAAAGCGATGGTTGAGGCAACTGGGGCAAAATTTGAAATATTCAGTGAGTTGAAAAAAGGCACTGTGGTTGAATTGGCTTTTCCAAAAACATAATTTCTTGCCTAGCGCGTGTAATGTTTAGGTGGAACCATCTAAACGAGAACTATTTTAAATAAGCGGCGTTAAAAATCACTGATAATACCTTTATTTTCCCAATCCCCAAATCTGGTAGGCTCTGGGCCATTTCGGCCATTGATTTCTTTTGGCGCGGCAACTTTAGGCTCTTGCGCTTGGGCTCTTAGATAGCTTTCCAACACAGCATCTTGCATGGGCTTTGGCAAGGCATCATAGGTAGCACCATTCGCAGCACGATAATTCATTTTAAGATATTCGATTGCTTTTTCTTTGGATGAAGTCACAGTTTTTTCCAATTTTGCTCAAAATTATAGCCATCTTGGCTGTTTTAAAGGGATTTTAGCAGATTTACTACAGTTTAACCCTTGAAGTAGTTAGCGCTTTATACCATCTATTACTTAATGCTTAGGTTATTATCAATGGAATAAAAACATGAATATTATTCGTACTGCTGGTCTTTTAGCATTTTTAACCGCTCTATTTATGTGCGTTGGATATCTCTTAGGAGGCTCTGGCGGTATGATGATAGCGCTTGTAATGGCTTGTGCTATGAACCTCTATAGCTGGTGGAATTCTGATAAAATGGTGCTTCGAATGCAGGGCGCCGAAGAAGTTTCTCGCGATAATCATCCTGAATATTATGACATGGTGGCAGAATTAGCTGAAAATGCTGCACTGCCTATGCCCAAAGTTTATGTAATGCATACAGAACAGCCCAATGCCTTTGCAACAGGACGTTCGCCGGAGAATGCTGCCGTTGCTGCATCAAGCGGCCTATTGGACATGTTGAATAAAAATGAAGTTGCCGGCGTGATCGCTCATGAACTTGCACATATCAAGAACCGCGATACGCTCACCATGACTATTTCTGCCTCCATTGCAGGAGCGATTTCCATGCTAGGCAATTTTGCATTTTTCATAGGTGGGCGACGCCAAGGTGGCGGCATATTAGGCATGTTGGTGGCTATGTTTGTGGCACCATTTGCGGCTTCCGTTGTGCAAATGGCTATATCAAGAACCCGCGAATATGCAGCTGATCGAATGGGGGCATTCATTTGCGGTGACCCCTTGGCTTTAGCCTCAGCGCTTGAGAAGATCACCTATGGGGTGCAGGCACACCGTATGGAATCGGTTGAGCGCAATCATGCTCAAGCCCATATGTTTATTATCAATCCCTTGTTAAACCGTTCTGGCGATAGCCTTTTTTCTACCCACCCAAGCACAGAAAATCGCATTGCAGCGCTTCAAACACTAGCAGAAGAAATGCGTCAATCAGACTTTGGGCAGGATCATTATTCAGATCAAGAATTAGGCCATAGTACCAATCAAATTCATGACGATGCAGCCTCTCCCTGGGGGCAAAGAGGTGATCAAACCCGCAAAGAACAGAAACCTGAGAAGTCAAACCCTTGGGGTAAACGTCCCAGAAAAGATGAGCGACAACATGATGATACAACTGGCGCAGATGATGCATGGGGGGAGCGTTCCGTAAAACAGGCAAAAGTTCCGCGTAAGAAAGTTAAAAAAACACTCAAAGACCCTCTATGGGGAAGGCGATCTTCTAAAGTTGAGGAAAATACCGAAAGCCCAAGTAAAAAGAAGGCTGGCACAAAATCCAAATCTGGCGTAACACAAAAGAAATCAAAGAAAGATAATAATCCATGGGACTAATTAGGCCCCAAATTTCTAGCATTGGATATTGAGTGCAAAATAAAAATAAACCACAAAAGAATAAACAAGATGCCAATGTTGCAAATGCAGCCAATCCAGCCAATGCAAGCAATTCAGCAAATGCAATGAAAGCTGGAGGTGGTGATGGCAGTGCAAGCCGTAAAGCGGCAGCGGAATTATTTATAGAAGTGGTTGATGAAGGACAATCCCTTGATGGTCTTTTAAATGCTGACAAAGGCCATAAAGCCTATTTAAAGCTAAATCCAAGAGATCAAAATTTAACCCGTGCCATTGTGGGCAGTGCCTTGCGCCATAAGGGCGAAATTGATTTTGCCTTAAATAAAATGATGGATCGCCCTGCGCCCAAAAAAGCGCGGCATTTATATGCAGCTTTAGCAGTGGCAGCAGCGCAAATTCTCTATATGGATGTACCAGATCGCGCCAGCGTTAATATTGCAATTAATTTAATTAATGGTGACAGCCGCAGCAAACGCTTTAAGGGCTTTGCTAATGCGGTTTTACGTCGGATGTCCCGCGAAAAAGACGCTATTTGCGAAAAGCTTGAAGCCCCTGAGCGTTGGTTGGATAATTTACCTAAATGGTTAGCAAAGAAATTACGCCAAGATTATGGGCTAGCTAAACTCAAAGACATTGCAAAAATTCACCGCATAGCCCCGACTTTTGATCTCACACTCAAACAAAGTGAGATGGCCAATTCAGACCATTGGGAAAAAGCCCTTAATGCCGTTCGCCTGCCAAGTGGTAGCCTTCGTGTGATTGAGGGGCAAATGGTTGAAAAATTAAAGGGTTTTGATGAAGGAAAATGGTGGGTGCAAGATGCCTCTGCCGCTCAACCGGCAAAGCTTTTGGGCGGTGTAAAAGGCAAAATTGTCGCTGATCTATGCGCAGCACCAGGTGGTAAAACCGCGCAATTAATCGACCAAGGTGCTAATGTTACGGCGATTGACTTAAAACAAAGCCGGCTTAAGCGGTTACATGAAAATCTATCTCGATTGAACATGAAAGCTAAGGTTATAGCAGCTGATATTCTGGAACATGAAATTGACGAAAAATTTGATGCAATTTTATTGGATGCACCCTGCTCTTCAACAGGAACGCTACGCCGACATCCTGATGTTGCCTATAATAAAACTCAAGCAGATATTGATGCCCTAGCAGCATTACAATTGCAATTATGGATAAAAGCCACAACTTGGCTAAATGCTGGCGGTGTGTTGGTCTTTTCCAATTGCTCGTTGTTAAAGGATGAAGGCGAAAGCCTCTACAAACAAATGTGCGATAAGGCGGATGAATTAGGCATTGAACCCATGACCATAGAGGCTACAGAAGCGGTAGGCTTTGAAGATGCCATTAATCGACAAGGCTGCCTGCGCATTTTGCCCAGTTACTTACCAAATGAGAAAGATGCCTTGGCGGGCGCAGATGGCTTTTTCGCTGCTCGCTTTAAAAAGATTTAAACCTGCAGCAATTTGCACGTTAACGATGTTTGCATTTTTTTTACACAAAGAGAGATGATGTGGTAAATTAATACATTATTAATCTTTTAAACTTGGACGTTCAAATTCTAAGCATTTAGAATCTGAACTGGAGTATAGACAATGTGGGCTGCGATTTTAGATCGTCCTAAAATTATTGGTTTGGTTCTCAATGAGAGCTGGCGCAGGTTTTATTACAATCTGCGCACCAGTGCTTTGCTGCGTTGGCGTTTTTCTGCTGCCATTCCAGAAAAATTACTCATAGCCCCACAAGATTTACGAACAGTTGATCCCCACAACGCTTTTGAGGTTTATTCAGGCCGATTTTTTCTAGCTGGTGAGATGGTTGAGACCTATGGCTCATCACCCTTTGAAATGACATCTGGTAGTGAAAACTGGCACCGTGCATTACATAGCTTTGGTTGGTTGCGCCATTTGCGAGCAGCCGATAGCGATTTATCCCGCGCCAGCGCACAAGCACTTGTACGTTCATGGATACAAACCCGTGGCAAGAATGTTGAGGGCATACCATGGGAAATTGATACTACTGCGCAAAGGGTTATGTCGTGGCTATGTCATTCACCAGTTCTGATTAAAGGCACAGATTATGATTTCTACCGCCTTTATCTAAAAAACCTTGCTTCTCAGGTGCGTTATTTAAAACGCATGTGTAATAGCGCTGGCGATGGGGAAGCCCGCCTTTTGGGGCGCATTGCCTTAGTTTATGCTGGCCTATGTATTTCGGATCAACAGCATACATTAAAATCAGCCAATCGTAATTTGGAGATGGAGTTAGAACGCCAAATTTTACCCGATGGTGGTCATGTTAGCCGTAGCCCTACTGTATTGTTAGAATTGCTATCAAAACTATTGCCTTTGCATCACACCTATACGGCAATGGATCAATCGCCACCTCAGGCATTGACTCTCGCCATTGATAGAATGTTGCCAGCTTTGAGATTTTTTCGCCATAGTGATGGTAATTTCGCACATTTCAATGGCGCAGGGACAACCCCTACGGATTTGTTGAATATCGTATTGCGCTATGATCAAATTATTGGTCAAGCGCCTAAAAATGCATCTCATTCTGGCTATCAACGTTTAGAGGGCGGCTCTTCAGTACTAATCATGGATACTGGTTTTTACCATGAACCTAGTTTTTCAAAAAAAGGCCATGCAGGTTGTCTTTCATTTGAATTTTCCTCCAAAGGCGCGCAATTCGTTGTAAATTGTGGCGCTTTAACCAGCTATAACTCACAATATTTGCAATTTGCACGCGCAACGGCCGCCCATTCAACTGCCGTGATTGAAGATACATCATCGGCGCGTTTTCATGTGGATGGTGCTCTTGCAAATTTTATCGGCACGCCTATCCTTTCTAACAATAATCAGGTTGAAGTTGATCGCTCTGAGATGACCGATTATAGTGTGATCAAAGCCATTCACGATGGGTATAAACGCCAATTTGGTGCATTCCATGAGCGCACAATTTCCTTTGCAAAAAAAGGCGATTGGGTACAAGGAGCGGATCGTTTTTTAGATCATGAAGGCAAAACAATTTCTACAGAGCGTGATGAAAAAGTTGCCATTAGATTTCACATTCATCCCGATGTGAGCATTTCAACAATCGGCGGCGGCAATCGTGTTTTATTGGCTCACTCTCAAGGTGAGGCTTGGATTTTCACAGCCCTTGATTGCACTCTAAGCATTGAAGAAAGTATCTTTTTTTCAGGCCCAAGTGGCGCACGTAAAACAGAGCAATTGGTGTTGCATGTACCGCTATCTGGTATGTCGCAAATTCGTTGGCAATTTGAACGTACAGTAAAACAAAAACCACGTCGTCGCCAAGGCACGCAAGAAAGCAACACATTGTTTGATTTTGGTTTAGATGATGAACCATCTGAAAAATAATCTTGTAATCGGAAATTCACATGAGGGCTAAATCTATTCAACTCTATTTGCGCCATGTCCTCTTTGTTTTACTATCTTTATTTTTCATGACAGCTAATGGCAATTCTACCGTTTCTAAATCTGAGCCATTGATTATTTTTGCAGCTGCAAGTTTTAAAAATGCACTGGATGAAATTGCTAAAATTTGGCAAGCAGAAAGACCAGAAGGAAATGCGCCCTTAGCCATTTCTTATGCTGGAAGCGGTAAGCTTGCCCGTCAAATCGAACAAGGTGCGCCAGCTGATATTTTTATTTCTGCTAATCAAACATGGGTAGATTATTTAATTCAACAAGAATGGGTTGATGGCAGTTCTAAACAAATTTTAGTAGAGAATAATTTGGTTTTAATTGCATCCAAAAATTTCCAAAGAAAGCTACAATTTAATGCGCATCTAGACATTAAAAAATATCTCGACAATGATTATTTTACTATGGCTCATGTGACATCAGTACCAGCAGGAATTTATGGCAAATCAGCATTGCAATATTTTGATCTTTGGGGTGACGTTGAAGAGCAATTAGTGCAAACTGACAATGTCCGTGCAAGCTTACAATTAGTTGCTCGTGGGGAGGCCGCATTTGGCATTGTTTATAAAAGTGATGTCACAACCAGCAGTAATGTTCATATTATCTCAATGATCCCAGAATACAGTCATGAGAAAATTAAGTATCCCGTCGTCAAAGTTGAAAAAATTAAAAATCAAATAAGAGATGATTTTTATAATTTTTTATTTACAATGCGCGCTAAGGAGATTTTTGTTAAACATGGATTTGGAGTTAAGGAATAGGTGATGGACTGGCTTTCGCTCCATGAATGGCAAGCTGTTGTGCTATCCATAAAGATTTCATTTTGGGCAACATTAATCAGTTTACCCCTAGGCATCTGGGTTGCTCATCTCTTAGCGCGCCGCGAATTTTGGGGCAAGCAAGCTCTCAATGGCATTGTTCATTTACCTCTAATTCTACCGCCGGTTGTTACTGGTTATATTTTGCTTTTTAGCTTTGGGCGTCGTGGTTTTTTTGGCGAATTTTTATATGATATGTTTGGCATTCGTTTGGCCTTTGAGTGGACGGGCGCTGCACTTGCTGGCGCTATTATGGCTTTTCCTTTGATGGTGCGCGCAATTCGCTTAGCCATTGAGGCTGTGGATCCAAAGTTAGAACAAGCCGCTGAAACTTTAGGTGCAAGTAAGTTTAAAATATTTACTCATGTGACACTACCAATGATTATGCCGGGCATTATTGTAGGTAGTGTTTTAGCCTTTGCGAAAGCCATGGGAGAGTTTGGTGCAACCATTACATTTGTTTCCAATATTCCTGGAAAAACTCAAACCCTACCTTCTGCCATTTATGCTTTTTTACAAGTGCCTGGGAGTGAAAATTCTGCCTTGAAATTGGTAATAATTTCCATTGTCATTGCCATGGCGGCTTTATTTCTATCTGAAATTTTAGGGCGCTATGCAGCTAGAAAGGTTCGTGGAGAATGAGCCTTTATGTAAATATAAAACATCACCTTGGTAATTTTAGTTTAGATGTTAACTTTACTGCACCCAATGGCATCACTGCACTTTTTGGTCGTTCTGGTTCTGGTAAAACTTCCATTGCCAATGCCATAGCTGGTTTAACCAAACCAGATCAGGGAGAAGTAAGGATAAATGATAAAGTTCTTTTCAATAGCGAGGAAAAAATCAATATCCCCGTGCATGATCGCGCATTAGGTTATGTATTTCAAGAAAGCCGATTATTCCCTCATCTTAATGTTCGACAAAATTTAAAATTCAGCGAACGATTTTCCAAACAACTAATAGCAGATCAACAGCTTTCTGAAATTTGCAAATTGCTGGATATTGAACGTCTATTAGATCGCAAGCCCATAAATTTATCTGGGGGTGAAAAACAACGCATTGCCATTGGTCGCGCACTTTTATCCAATCCATCTTTATTAATCATGGATGAGCCTTTGGCTTCATTGGATGAACATCGAAAAATGGAAATTATCCCTTATCTTGAGCGTTTAAGAGATGAATTAAAAATTCCTATGCTCTATGTCAGTCATTCCATATCTGAGGTGGCACGACTTGCAACAACGGTGATCGCTATTAATGAGGGAAAAATTATCAAAGCAGGCGCTGCAAAAGATATCCTAGCTGATCCAAATGCTGTTCCACTCTTAGGGGTGCGTGATGCAGGCGCACTTTTAAATGCTAGGATTATTTCTCATGATATTGAGGATAGCCTTACAGAATTACAAACCAGCAGCGGCAAATTAGTTTTGCCTCAAATTAAAATGCCAATTGGTACACAGATTCGCATCCGCATTGAAGCCCATGATATCATCATCGCAAAAGAAATGCCGAAAGAAATTAGCACACTGAATATTTTGCCCGCCACGGTTAAAGATATTTATCAAGGTGAAGGTCCTGGGGCAGCCATTGGATTAACGGCGGGTGAGGATGCGTTATTAGCACGAATTACTAAGCGCTCTGTAAAACGCCTTAATTTATCCAAGGGCGATGAGTGTTTTATAATCCTAAAATCCACCAGCATTGCGCCGTCAGATATAGGCATTCCAAATAAAAGCGTTA
>CAKMZG010000038.1:0-2325 GCA_929200335.1 uncultured Alphaproteobacteria bacterium
GTTTAAAGCGTTCTGGTGTACCATATTCACGAAGAGCTATACCTGCGACAAAATCACCAAAGACTGGGCCATGCTTAAACAAATGTCCAGAGCAGCCGCCTGCCAAAATTACATTTTCATGTTGTGGATGATGATCAACAATAAAGTGCGTATCGGGTGTTAGAATAATTTGGTTAAATTTTGAATCCACAACACGCTGTCCTGAGAGTGCGGGTAGGCGTTTATCAATATAGCTGCGAGTGCGCCCAAGCATTTCACGCTTTATAAGGCGTTCATCATTATCAATATCGATGGTATCTGGAATAACGACCGCTGCTTTAACTCCTGAACCTTCAGCAGATGGAATGCCAAATGAGCCCTCGCCATGATCTATCCAACAAGGCATATGGGTATGATCAAATTGTTCTGAACCGTCGGGTGTTGATGTATATAATACATTGACGCCGACCACTGTGCTTATGGGACCTACAGTGCGTGGGTACATATCTGCCATCCATGGCCCTGTTGCCACGACAATCACATCGGCTTCTAAGGGTTTGCCGTCTAATATTAAGCGTTCGTCACTGTCTGTTTTTACATGCCCACGTTTAACAATACCGCCGTCTTTTTTAAATAAATCTAATGTGGTGATAACGGCACGATGCGCCATGATCATCCCTGCCTCTGGCTCATACAGTGCATAAGAAATTGAAGATGGGTCAAATTGCGGGAAGCGAGTTGCAACATCTTGAGGTGAGTATTTGTGAAAGGGGACGCCGAGTTTTTGAAAAGTTTCAGCTGTTGCGTCTTCCCAATGGCAATGGCCTTCGGTAGCTAATATTAATGCACCGCACTCATAGTAAAGTTTTTGTCCACTTTCAGCTTGGAGTTCTAACCAGCGTAACCGTGCCTCGCGCACCCAATTTGTATAGAACTCATCGCGGCCATGAATGGATCGAATGACTCGATTATAATCCGTTGATGACGCGCGAGAATGCCCAGGTTCCCAGCGGTCTATCAAGGTTACTTGCGCTCCACGACGCTGTAAATGGAGGGCACTCATTACGCCAGCAATGCCACCACCAACAATAATTATATTTGTTTTATCATTAGATTTTTGTTTTATCCCAATCATGAAATTTCCTCTTGCAAAAATTTGATTTATTGCATACTGTATACAGAATACAATGGTTGATCAAGAGACGCAATTTGAACTTGATTATCAGAGAAGTTAATAATGTCTAATGCTGTAATAAAAGCGCAAAGTTAGATTAAAGTTAGATTTTTGTATTGTAAGAGAATGAATAAAATTTGCCGTAATAGAAGGCAAATTTATGTCAGTTGTTTTTGGGAGGATTTAATTTGGCAAAAACTGTATTTGCATTACCAGAAGGTACGCACACTGTAGCAATGGGTATGGGTGATATGAATGGCATTATGCGTGGCAAGCGGATTCCCTCAAGCCATTGGGAAACTATTTGCAAAGGGGGAAATGCATTATCTCTAGCGCTTTTGGCACTTGATATGACTTGTGATGTTTGGGATACGCCTTATGTAAATTTTGAAAACGGTTATCCTGATATGCATATGTTCCCGTTAACGCAACCTGTATCCATTCCTTGGGAACCTGGGGTTGCCATGTGTTTAGGTTATTCTGAGGGAATGGATCATAAGCCTGTTCCTATTGATCCGCGTAATGCGCTTGTGGAACAAGTCGAACGGGCAGCCAAAATGGGATATAAAGTTAACATTGGCGCGGAGTTGGAATTTTATCTTTTAGACCCTGATACAGGAAAACCAAAAGATGAGGGTAATCAAGTTTACTCCTTGGCGCGTGCGGCTCGTATGGAACATGTTTTGGGGCCTATCCGTCAGCTGATTAATGAGATGGGGATACCCATAGAGCAATCCAATCCTGAATATGCGGCGGGTCAAGTGGAAGTAAATATTCGTTATGGGGAAGCGTTAGAAACCGCAGATCGCGTGATCATGTTCCGCTCATTGGTTCGTCAATTGGCTCGACATCATGGTTATCAAGCTACCTTTATGGCAAAGCCGTTTATTGAAGAATCTGGCAGTGGGTTTCATACCCATCACTCCCTTTGGAAAGACGGTAAAAATGCTTTTGCTGAAAATGGCAAATTAAACGCCACAGGTGCAAATTATTTGGGTGGTATGCAAAAGCGTATGGCTGAAACAGCTCTTGCTGCAAGTACTCATGTTAATGCTTATCGTCGCCGTCTACCTTATACATTCTGTCCTGTTAATACGGCTTGGGATATTGATAACCGTACCGTTGGTCTTCGTGTCATTCATGGTAGTGATAGCGCTGTTAGAATTGAAAAA
>CAKMZG010000038.1:2335-6791 GCA_929200335.1 uncultured Alphaproteobacteria bacterium
ATCCATATAATCTTTTTGCATTGGAAATTGCAGCAGGGCTTGATGGTATTGAACAAGGTTTAGAGCCTTCAGCGCGCACGCAAGGCAATGGCTATGAAGCTACAGATGCAGAGCCAATTCCTTGTAATTTAAGGGATGCTGTGGCGGCTGCAAAAAGTTCAAATTTCATGAAATCGGTAATGGGTGAAAGTACCTATCAGATTCTAGTGCAGCAAGGTGAACGTGAGTTGGAATTTTTTGAAAACCAAGTCACACCCGTTGAAATTGAGCGCTATCTGAGGAGTTTTTAAACCATGCAAATTGCGCGAGTTACAGGAACGGTTACAGCAACTGTGAAAGATGTCCAATTAACCGCTCATCCACTTTTAATTGTTGATGTGGAAGATGGTAAGGGTAAAATTTTAACTCAATCCATTGTTGCTGCTGATACATGTTCGGCAGGGGTAGGGGATATGGTTTTAATCACCTGTGGTTCTAGCGCAAGGCTGCCTAAAAACTTAACTGGCGTTCCTGTTGATACTGCAATTATTGCAATAATAGAGCAGTTAAAAATTTAAACTAAACGAACAAATCTTGTAAATTTTTATGAAAAGGAAATAAAAATGGCAAATGCAAAAACTCCAGCCGCAGGTCAAACCGCTCTCGGTATGATTGAGACTCGTGGCCTTGTGGCATCTTTAGAGGCCGCAGATGCAATGGTAAAAGCAGCAAGCGTTACCCTTGTTGGTCAAACCAAATCAGGAGGGGGGTTAATTTCTATTTTAATTCGTGGTGAAGTTGGCGCGGTTAAGGCAGCTGCAGATGCGGGCGCGGTTGCTGCCAATAAAGTTGGCGAGGTTGTTGCTGTTCATGTGATCCCACGTCCCCATGATGAGCTTGAAAGCATCATTAGTGGCTTGGGTGCAGGATCTGCTGACTAAGTATTGTCTACCTGTTTAGTGTTTTTACTCGTGCATTAAGGATTGTTCTTGATGGCTGTTGATAATTTTGCAAGCTTTACTGAAGCATTAGCCAAGCCTGCTGATAAGCAAACAATAAGTGCGGCTCCCCAATATCGACGGATTGCGATTTTGGGTGGCGGTGATGATGGTTTGCTACTGGCTTCTATGTGCTTGTCTTATGGGAAAGAAGTTGCTCTTTTTTCAGCCTATAATACGGAACGTGTGGCAATGCAAAATGGCATTACCATTAGGGGCGAGGCTGAAGGTGTTCCAATTGGTACATATCAATTTAACCAAGAGAGTATACCATCAATAAAATCAACCGGTGACTTAGATGAAGCAGTTAAAGATGCTGAGGTAATTTTTCTTACAGGGCCTCTGCATAAACAGCGTACTTATGCGATGGTACTCGCCGACCATATTCGTGATGGTCAAGTTTTGGTTTTATTAAATGGCCGTACCTTCGGTGCTTTAGAAACATCTTGGCTGCTAAAAGTGGGTGGTGCAAATGCAGATATTACACTCGTTGAAGGCCAAGGGCTGCCCTATTGGATTAACCGATCTGGTAATCAATTTAATCTTTCTCAATCGGCCGGTGTAAATGTGGCAACATTGCCGGCAAATCGTAAATCTGTGTTAGATGGGCTTGCTGAATTTTTACCAATGATTAATCCAAGTATTAATCTGTTAGAAAATAGTTTTTCTGATGCATCTGGTTTAGTTGAAGTGCCAGGCTTGTTATTGGGGGGGGCTGCCATGTCTGATACTCACGGCGAGCTTCCAGATGGTGCGGTGGAGCTTGATGAAAATAAAACATTTCGTAATTTATTAGGCAATGAGCATTTGCAAGTCGTCAGCGCTATGGCTGAAGAGCGTAGAAAAGTTGCGACTAAGTTTGGGGTGAGAAATCTCCCAGATGATAGCACATGGCTAGATCAATATGCGGGAACACATAAGGGTGTTGGTTTACGTCCTATCCCAAACCAGACGATGGCTAAAAATATCATAAGGTGTTCAACACTTGGTTCATTAGTACCTTTATTATCGGCCGCAGAAATAGCGGGCGAAACCGTACCCGTAACACGCTCACTGGTTGATTTAGCTGGAACTGTTTTACGTGCAGATAGTATGAGCTCAGGTCGGCGTTTAGATGCCATAGGCATCGCCTTGAAAGTAAAAAATACTGCTCTTGATGATGCGCGTCATCAATTGGTAAACATTATGAAAGGTGAGTGCAGATGATGGATGCTGATTTAAAATCAATTGCTGCTGCTCGCGAATGTGCTGAAAAAGCTTTTGAGGCTTATCGAGCATTTTTAGGAACAGATCCTGAAAAAATAAATGCCATGGTAGATGCCATGGCGCGTGCTATTGAGCCAGAGGCAAAACGCTTAGGTGAATTAGCAGTGGAAGAAACAGGCTATGGTAATGTACCAGATAAGCGGGTAAAAAATTTATTCAACGCTCTATCTGTTGCTGATTATTTGCGTGATGTTACCACCCTTGGTCTTCTATGGAGTGATGAGCAAACTAAAATTGCAGCCATTGGCGAGCCCATGGGAGTTGTTGCAGCTCTGATACCTGTCACTAACCCAACCTCTACAATTATTTTTAAAGTAATATCGGCGGTAAAAGCAGGTAATGCAATTGTCTGTGCGCCTCACCCAAGAGGCATTAAAAGCGGTCTTGCAACGGTTAAAGTTTTAGCCGATGTGGCAGAACAGATGGGGGCTCCCAAAGGGCTTATTCAATGCCTAGAAGATGTCACCATTCAAGGCACAGCAGAATTGATGAAACATCGTCGTACTTCAATTGTTATGGCAACGGGTGGTCCTGCAATGGTTAAGGCTGCTTATTCATCAGGAAAACCAACTTTAGCAGTTGGTGCAGGCAATGTGCCTTGTTATGTCCATAGTTCAATGCGTAATGAAATTGCTGAAGTCGCGGAGCAAATAGTAACATCAAAGTGTTTTGATTATGGCACTGCTTGTGTCTCTGAACAGGCAATTGTGGCGGATCGCTCTATTGCCCGTGAATTGCGCCATGAATTAAAATTAAAGGGTGGATATTTTTGTACCTCTCAAGAATCCGATCGTCTTGCCAAAGTGATTTTTAAAGGTAAGCAAATGATGGACCCAGAAAACGTTGGGCAATCTCCAGAAGCTTTGGCCAGCAAAGCAGGCTTTTCTATTCCGCCACAGACAAGGTGCTTAATTTCTGAAGAAACTGAAATAGGTTGGCAACGTCCACTATCCGCAGAAAAACTAAATCCCGTCTTGGCATTTTATGAAGCAAAAGACGAGAATGAGGGCATCAGGATGTCCCATGAAATTGCTAAATTTGAAGGCTGGGGACATTCAGCTGTAATCCATTGTAATGATCCAGAAGTGGTTGCTAAATATTCTGCAGTTCCCACTGGACGAGTGATTGTCAACACCCCCGCAATTTTAGGCGGCATGGGCTATTCTACAGATTTAGAGCCAAGCTTTATGTTAGGAACAGGAACATGGTCAGGCTCTATCACATCAGACAATGTAACAGCATTACACCTCATTAACATCAAACGCGTGGCCTATGGTAATCGCCGTTGGCGCGATATTTATGAAGAATATGGAGAACGCACATGAGTAGCGGAATTAAAATAAGAGCATTAATGCAAATTGATAATTTGCAACCTAAATTTGCTGCCTATAATGGTGCTACTGTTCAAGGCTCTGTACCGCTATCTGGTGATACGGTTTTGATCGGAGAATTTGCTCCTGGAAATGGTGTTTTTACATTAATCGATCGTGCGTTAAAAGCATCCTCTGTTGAGGCGACAACTCAATTGGTAGAGCGTGAATTTGGTTTTTTCATTTTGCGTTCAACATCGAATGCAGAAGTTTCTGCAGCACGCGATGCAATTTTATCAGAACTTGGCTCATCAATGAGTGATCGAATAAAACCACAAGTGACTACCACTCAAATTATTACCTCAGTTGAACCTTATCAAGCACAGCTTTTAAATAAATGGCGTAAAGGTTCATTATTAGTACCAGGTCAAACCTTGGGCATCGTAGAATGCGCACCTGCGGCTTATATTTCTATTGCTACAAATGAGGCAGAAAAATCCGCTGATGTTGATATTGTTGAAGTTCGTGCTGTGGGGCGCTATGGACGAATGTTCATTTCTGGTTCGGAAGATTCTGTTAAAACAGCAATGGATGCGGCAATTACAGCCATCGAGGCAGTTGATGGGATTGATGGTTAATGAGTAAGCGACAAGTCATAGGCTCAGAACATATAGAACATGCACGTTCGCATGGGCTTAATTATGTTGAGATTATGCCAAATGATATTGTCACCTCTCAGGCTGAAGAAATGGCTGTACGACTTGGGTTAAAATTAATAAAAGGGCCTATTGAACGCGCCGCACCCCCAAGGGCAAATTCTTCAAAAGTGATGTATCGAGGATTATATCGTCGAAGTGCAAAATGGATAGCACCTAAAATAACTGCAAATTTAAAAGCAAAACC
>CAKMZG010000038.1:6801-16316 GCA_929200335.1 uncultured Alphaproteobacteria bacterium
ATTCAAAAATTAGCGCTTGTTGGTGCTGGAGGTGTTGGAGCGAATATCGCCCATTTAGCAGCTAACCATAATATAGCTAATGAAATAGCTTTGATCGATGTTGTGCCGGGATTAGCCGCATCAATTGCGCTTGATTTAAATCATGCAAGTGGAATTTCCAGAAACATATCCAATGCTATTGGTGGAGAAGATTTATCCTTGGTAAATTCTGCGGATGTGATTGTTGTAACTGCTGGGCGTGCACGGACGCCGGGTATGAGCAGGGCAGATCTTATTAGTATTAATAAGCGCATTATTCATCAAACGGCTGAGGCTATAAAATCTCAAGCACCGAATGCTATTGTTATTGTTGTAACCAATCCGCTGGATGAAATGACCGTTGAAATGTTGCGCGCTACAGAGTTTCCACGCAATCAAATTTTAGGTATGGCAGGCACATTAGACAGCAGTCGTTTTCGTAATGCGCTGGCACGTTCTGCAAAGGTTTCGCCTGCGGATGTTGAAGCCATTACTTTGGGATCGCATGGTGATGAAATGGCACCCATTACATCTCATGCAAAAATCAAAGGGCGGCCGTTAGATGTATTTTTATCCGATGCTGAAATTCAAGCCTGTGTCAAAGATGCAATCACTGGGGGAGGACAAGTTGTTGCCTTGCGTAAAACGGGTTCAGCTACTATAGCACCTGCGCATTCTTCCATTGAGCTGATTGATCATATTCGTGGTGCTAAACAAGGGACGGTTCCCGTCTCAGTAATGTTAGAAGGCGAATATAGCATATCTGATGTTGTTTTAGGAGTGCCATGTCATCTTGGAAAACAGGGCTTGGTAAAAGTTGAAGAGATTAAACTTTCAATGGATGAACAGCTAGCGCTTGAAAAAGCAGCCGCTGCCATTAAGCAAAGGTTGAAAGGTTAATCAATGTTAAAATCAATTAAAACTGGCGGACGTTTTGAAGAGATAGGTTCTTATTCTAGAGCTAAGCGGGTTGGGCCTTTTATTTTTGTTGCGGGGACAACAGCTATTGAACCAAGTGGGAAATTACACGCACCCAATGATAGCTATGCGCAAACAATTTATATTTTGAATAGAATTGAAGCTGCAATTAAAGAATTAGGGGGCGAGATGCGACATGTGGTTCGTACGCGCGCCTTCTTTTCAAATATGGCGGAAGCAGGTGGGTTTATTAAAGCACATGGAGAAGTTTTTAAAGGCATTGATCCAGTAACGGCCGGGGTTGAGGCTGGACTAACAACGCCGGGAATGATGGTTGAAATTGAAGTGGATGCTTTAATTCATAGTGAAAAGGGTGTGATTGAGTTTTAGAATTTCTAGGAGGTTGGAAATTCTTAATAATTTATATAGGGCGCTGATGGTTTGAGTTTATTTGGCGTTTAATACTGCTTTTGCAACATTGTTTTTGCAAAAGTTAGACAACAGAAATTCAATTTTTGAATTTCTATTTCTTTGGAGGAGAAAATGATTAAAATTTTAAAATCAATTTTAGCTGGGATTGCACTTGGTTCAATCGCAATGACAGCGCAAGTAGCGTCAGCAGATGATACAATAAAACTTGGCTTTATTGGTTCTTTTGCATCTGATACGGGACGCAGTACTTTACGTGGTGCTGAAATGGCCGTTGAAGAATTAAATGCTGCCGGTGGTGTTTTAGGCGGTAAAAAAATTGAAATTGTTAAAGCCGATACCCGTCAAGATGTAGCCGAAGGCATTAAAGCTTATGAATATTTAGCTGAAAGTGAAGAGGTTGATTTCATCGTTTCAGGTAGTATTGATGATGTAACCCTTGGTTGGCTACCACGTATGGTGGAATATAAAATTCCAACATTAGATACTTGGACATCGTATATCGGTATTATTGATAAGCTTGTAGAAGATTATGATAAGCATAAAATGTATTTCATGAACATTGCTTCTGATGAGGCTTTAGCATCTTTATATGTTGATTTTGGTAAAGATATTTTAGCAAAGCAAATGGGCTGGAAAAAAGTTATAATTTTGCAAGAAGATACCGCTTTTGGTGGTGCCATTAATGGCTTGGTAAGTCAGTTGCTTGCGCCTGAAGCTGGCATCGATGTTGTAGACACAATTGTTTATGATGTTGCAACTGTTGATTTTGCGCCGTTGTTTTCAAAAGCAGAAGCATCTGGTGCAGATTTTATTTATGTTATAGCATCTGTAAATTCACAGGTAGTTGCTTCACAATATGTTAAACTTCAAGTGCCTATGGCAATGACAGGTATTGCTGTTAGTGCAATGGGTCAAGAATATTGGGAAGATACTGGCGGTGCTGGTGGCGGTATTTCAACGCTTTCGCCTGTCCCATCTGTTGGCTTCGAGCTTGATCCAATTTCGCAAGAATTTGTAGATAAATATAAAGCTAAATATGGTAATGATCGACCAAAATATCCTCATTTTAATGGGTTCAATGCATATTTTGGTGTCAAGCAAGCCTTTGCTGCGGCTGAAAAAGCAGGCGGCTTTAAACCGCTAGACCCTTGGGTTGGTGCAATGCTTGAACAAGATTTAAAGTTGGATAAAGATGGTACACCTTGGATGCGTTATGGCTTTTGGAAGCCAGGTGAAAAAGAAGAACGCACTGGGCGAACATATCCCCATAATGCTCGCTTTGATATAACAAAACCCTATGATGATGGCGCGCCATCGATGGTTGTTCTGCAATGGGGTGAAGACGGCGTTGCTCGTGTGGTTTATCCAGAAAAATATGCAACTGGTAAATTTGAAGTGCCTTCTTGGGTTAAAAAATAAAATTATATTCGTCAAATTTAGGGGCAGTAATAGTGCTGCCCCTTTAATAATTTATAGAGTTAGGGACATTCTTTAATGACGCAAGTATTGATTCAAGGTTTGATGCTAAGTGGATTATACGCTCTTATTGCTGTTGGGTTTACTTTAATATTCAGTGTTGGGCGAGTATTAAATTTAGCTTATGGTGCTTATTTAATGCTTGGAGCTTATGTCTATTATTATTTAGTACAATCATTACATATGCCAAAAATTGCCGGGATGGTTTTAGCTATTGCAGTGGGTGCTTTAGCGGGATGGTTGAAATATAAATTGCTGGTTAAACGTCTTAATGGTGATGCAGTTGCAATAGAAATTTCAACATTAATTTTAGCCGTGGTGCTTCAGTCAGGGGTGGTTTTAATTTTTAATGACAGTTCAAAAATACTCCTGCCAATTGTAAATGGCATTACCCGTTTTGATGGTGTTACAATCACTCATAATTTGCTTACAGCCTCAATAATGAGCTGGCTTATATTGGGTGGCCTATTATATTTTATTCGCTATACCCATATGGGTAGAGCTATTCAAGCGGTATCAATGGATACAAAAGGCGCTCAAATTTCTGGTGTAGATACAGAACAAGTTAATCAACTTACATGGATGATTTCAGGTGCGCTTGGCGCAATTGCTGGGGTGTTTTTTGCAAGTTACACCCAGCTTAGTCCGAGCATGTGGGTAACGCCACTCATCATCGCTGTTGCCGTTGTTATTGTGGGTGGCATTGGTTCAATTGTGGGCAGCTTAATTGTTGCTCATATTATTGGGTTCATGGAAATTTCAGTTTCTACTTTCATTGGCGCAGAGTTGAGGGGTGTATTTACAATGCTTCTCATTATTGGAGTTTTGGTTATCATGCCAAAAGGCCTCTTTGGGCGGGAGGAATTATAATGGAAAAAATATTTACAACACGCTCTATATTGTTATGGATATTATTTGCCGTGGTCATGTGTGCTATACCTTTTTTAGCGGGAAAAGGTTTTTTACGAATTTGCATTCAAGCTTTTTTCTTAGCCATATATGCCATGAGCTGGGATGTCCTATCAGGGCGTACGGGCTATGTTTCATTTGGCCATCCATTCTTAGTGGGTATTGGCACTTATGCAACTGCAATTTTGTCTTATCGGTTTGACATGCCACTTATAGCATCTATTCCTTTGGGCATTCTAGCTACGATGATTGGCGGTACGATTTTATTCTTACCAGCACTCAGAATTAAAGAGACATATTTTGCATTGGTGACACTTGCTTTCATGGAATTAATTTATCAATTGACCCAAGTCGTTCGTCCAGATTTAACTGGCGGCACAAGAGGTATTTCTGGTATTGAAAGCATCACCACAGGTGCCATCAATAACTATTACCTTAGCTTTGGTTTGATGTTTATAATTGCCTTCTCACTTTGGGCTTTAATGCGTACCCGATTAGGCAATGCTTTAAGTGCAATTGGAATGAATGAAGAGGCCGTTAAGGGCTGCGGCATTAATACAACAAAATTAAAACTTTTTGCCTTTTTGGTTAGCGCATTGGTTGCGGGTATTGGCGGTGCATTTTCTGTCCATTATTTCGGTTCACTTGCGCCGCGAAATTTGTTCGATATTAATTTTCTTTTCACCATTATTGTTGCTGCTCTTATTGGTGGTTCTTCTACCATCATTGGGCCAATGATTGGCGCTTTATTTTTAACCTTCTTGTTGGAATATCTTCGTCCTTGGGTACCAGGCACGGAACGCTTCTTTATCTATGGCATCGTAGCCTTACTTTTGTATATGTATAGGCCATCAGGTATTTATGCAATTTTCTGGGAAGTAGTGGATAAATTTAAAGGAAAAAATGCTTCTAGCATCAAAGATTCTACTTCAATACAAGGGGTAAAATAATGAGTGTAGTACTGGAGCTAAATAAGGTGGTTAAACGTTTTGGCGGAATCACTGCCGTTAATGAGTTATCCTTCAATGTCAATAAGGGTGAATCTCTAGCTTTATTAGGGCCAAATGGTGCTGGTAAAACAACAATTTTTTCTTTAATTATGGGCGAGCATCGTCAGACTTCTGGCTCGATAAAATTACGCGGTGAAGAGATATCTAAACTAGGCACCCATAAGCGTATTAACAATGGTATTTCTCGAACCTATCAAGTGCCTCGTCCATTTAATGAATTGAATGTTTTAGAAAATATTCGTGTAGGCATGATGCCCGATAGTATCATGGATATGATTTGGAAAAAATCTGATGAAAAATTAGAGAAAAAATTAGCTGATAATGTAGGCTTTTCATCTAAAGAATATTATCGCACGCCTTCTGAATTATCCATGGGAGATTTGCGTAAGTTGGAACTAGCCAGAACATTGGCAACAAATCCAGAAATTATGTTATTGGATGAAGTCTTTGCAGGATTAACTGTGGGCGAAATCGAACATATGTCACAGCTTCTTCATGAAAAACGAAAAGAGGGCATGACCTTTGTCATTGTTTCACATGATTTACGCTCTTTAGAGCCGTTGGTTGACCGCGCTGTTGCAATGACATTTGGCCATCAAATTGCTGAGGGTAGTTTTATAGATGTTATGGCGGATGAAGAAGTGCGTGCTTCATATTTAGGAGAATAAAAATGGCTCTATTAGAAATTAATAATCTTGAAGCATTTTATGGCATGGCGCAGTCTTTACATGGCATATCCTTAAATATTGAAGAGGGTTCAATTGTAGGAATAATTGGTTCTAACGGTGCGGGAAAATCCACTTTAATGGATAGCATTATGGGGCTGGTGAATACTAAAGGATCAATTAAACTTGAGGGCGAAGAATTAACCGGGAAAAAATCGGCTGATGTTGTAAAGCTCGGTGTTGGTTATGCCCCAGAGCGTGCGCATCTTTTTCCTTATATGAGTGTTTATGATAATCTTTTAGTAGGCGGTATAACAGCCAAGGAAGATATTGATAAAAATCTATCAATGGTTTTGGATCTTTTCCCAAACCTCATTGATCGAAAAAATCAAGAGACAGGAACGCAAAGTGGTGGTGAGCGCCAAATGGTATCTGTGGGACGAGCGCTGATGACAAGCCCTCGCTTATTATTGGTTGATGAACCCACAATTGGGCTGTCACCAAAAGTCTGCTTAGATATAGCAAGGGCCTTAAGAAAGCTTAATGAAGAAACTGGGCTCACAATCTTAATAACCGAACAAAATGTGAATTTTGCAATGAGCTTAGCCTCACATATCCATGTATTTGAAACTGGAGAGCTGCGCTTAAGTGGCCCAACGGATGAGTTGCGTTCAAACCCTGAACTTGCAAAAGCATATTTTGGCCATTGATTGAAAACACCGTTAGTAATTGAAATTACAGTAGACATAAATTTACTTGATTTTGCAATTAATTATGTTTACAAAATTAAAGTGTAAATCTAGGGAGGTAATATGTTTAATCATGCTATGCGGTTTGACCTTGGTGAGGATGTAAATGCATTACGAGATATGGTTCATCGATGGGCTCAGGAACGCGTAAAGCCTCTAGCTCAAGCAGTTGATGAAAACAATGAATTTCCCCATGAATTATGGCAAGAAATGGGTGAACTTGGCCTTTTAGGTATCACGGTTTCAGAACAGCATGGTGGTTCTGATATGGGCTATTTAGCCCACACGGTGGCAGTTGAAGAAATTGCAAGAGCCAGTGCATCTGTTGCACTTTCTTATGGTGCGCATTCCAATCTTTGCGTTAATCAAATTAATCTCAACGCTAATGATGAGCAAAAGGCTCAATATCTTCCTAAATTAATTTCTGGCGAAAGTGTTGGTGCGCTTGCTATGTCGGAAGCAGGTGCAGGTTCTGATGTCGTTGGTATGAAATTAAATGCGGTTAAAGGAAATGGCTATTATAAATTAAATGGTACAAAATTTTGGATTACCAATGGTGGTGAAGCAAATACATTAGTGGTTTATGCTAAGACGGATATGGATGCGGGTAGCAAAGGCATTACAGCATTTCTAATCGAGAAAGAAATGGAAGGCTTTAGTCAATCTAAACATTTTGATAAATTGGGGATGCGTGGCTCTAATACTGTTGAATTAATTTTTGAAGATGTGGAAGTGCCTTTTGAAAATATTTTGGGAGAAGAGGGTAAAGGCGTTCGTGTCCTCATGTCGGGTCTTGATTATGAACGTGTAGTACTATCTGGTATTGGTACGGGCATTATGGCCGCTTGTATGGATGAAATTATGCCCTATATGAAAGAGCGTAAACAATTTGGCCAAAGCATTGGTGATTTTCAACTAATGCAAGGTAAAATGGCAGATATCTATACCAAGCTTAATACGGCGCGTGCTTATGTTTATGAAGTGGCAAAAGCTTGCGATCGCGGTGAGGTGACCCGTCAAGATGCTGCCGCATGCGTACTTTATGCCTCAGAGGAGGCCATGGTGGTTGCTCATCAAGCGGTGCAAGCTATGGGTGGTGCTGGTTTTATGAATGAAAGTCCTGTTAGCCGTATTTTCCGTGATGCTAAACTTATGGAAATTGGCGCTGGTACTTCAGAAATTCGCCGTATGCTAATTGGTCGTGAACTCATGGCGGCAATGTCATAATGGCGGTCTTAAGTTCATCAATTTCACCACAATCTGAAACCTTTAAACAAAATCTTGAAGCACATCAGGAGATGTTGGATTGCATCAAGGTTGCAGAACAAGAGGCAAGACAGGGTGGTGGTAAAAAATCTCAAACGCGCCATTTATCTCGTGGTAAAATTTTACCCCGTGATCGTGTTGCACGTCTGCTAGATGCAGGCTCACCTTTTTTAGAAGTAGCAACTTTTGCAGCCCATGGGCTTTATAATGATGCTTGCCCATCTGCTGGAATGATAGCAGGCATCGGGCGAGTTTCTGGCCGTGAGGTGATGATTGTTTGCAATGATGCAACGGTAAAAGGCGGCACTTATTTTCCCATGAGTGTGAAAAAGCATTTGCGCGCCCAAGAGATTGCAGAACAAAATCATTTGCCTTGTATTTATCTTGTGGATTCTGGTGGTGCCAACCTGCCTAGCCAAGATGAGGTTTTTCCTGATCGTGATCATTTTGGGCGAATATTTTATAATCAGGCAAATATGTCTGCAAAAGGTATTCCACAGATTGCTGTTGTTATGGGCTCTTGTACTGCGGGTGGTGCTTATGTGCCTGCCATGTCAGATATTTCTATAATTGTAAAAGAGCAGGGCACTATTTTTTTAGCAGGCCCGCCTTTGGTAAAAGCTGCAACGGGCGAGGTGGTAAGCGCTGAGGACTTGGGTGGTGGTGATGTGCATACACGCCTTTCTGGGGTTGCTGATTATTTGGCAGATGATGATGTCCATGCGCTTGCTATCACGCGCGATGTGGTAAAAAATCTAAACTATAAAAAGACTAATGATTTAGAGTTACAGTCCATTGAAGCACCGCTCTATGATCCCGATGAAATTTTAGGCGTAGTACCAACGGATTTAAAAACACCTTATGATATTCGCGAAGTGATTGCCCGCACGGTTGATGGATCCCGTTTTGATGAATTCAAGGCACGCTATGGCACAACGTTGGTTTGCGGTTTTGCTCATATTATGGGAATGCCTGTTGGTATTATTGCCAATAATGGGGTGTTGTTTTCTGAAAGCGCGCTTAAGGGCGCGCATTTTGTTGAGCTTTGTTCACAACGCAAAACACCACTTGTATTTTTACAAAATATTACTGGCTTTATGGTCGGGCAAAAATATGAATCTGAAGGCATTGCAAAAAATGGTGCTAAGCTGGTGACGGCCGTTGCAACGACATCAGTGCCAAAAATTACGATGTTGGTTGGTGGCTCTTTTGGAGCAGGTAATTATGGCATGTGTGGACGTTCTTATTCGCCACGGTTTTTATGGACATGGCCAAATTCACGCATATCTGTTATGGGTGGCGAGCAAGCCGCAGGTGTTTTGGCAACTGTTAAACGTGATGCCTTAGAGCGTAATGGTGAGGTTTGGTCTGAAGAAGATGAAGCGGTATTTAAGCAACCAACCATCGATATGTTTGAACATCAAAGTCATCCGCTTTATGCCTCTGCACGGCTCTGGGATGATGGTATTATTGACCCACGAAAAACCCGTGAAGTCTTGGCATTGAGCATTGCTACTAGCCTTAACGCGCCAATCGCTGATACGCGTTTTGGCCTCTTTAGAATGTGAGGCAAAGATGTTTAGTAAAATATTGATCGCAAATCGTGGTGAAATCGTTTGTCGTATTATAAAATCTGCTAAACGCTTGGGCATTCTAACGGTGGCTATTTATTCCGATGCGGATGTTAATTCAAAGCATGTTGAAATGGCTGATGAGGCTGTTCATATTGGCGGTTCAGCTGTTAGTGAAAGCTATTTAAAAGGTGATAAAATTATAGAGGTCGCCTTAGATAGAGGGGCAAAGGCTATTCATCCAGGTTATGGGTTTTTATCCGAAAATCCTGAGTTTGTAAAAGCGATTGAAGCGGCTGGTTTAACATTCATAGGTCCCTCCAGCTATTCCATCGAGGCTATGGGGTTAAAAGATGCTGCAAAGGCATTGATGGTGGAAGCGGGCGTTCCTGTTGTGCCGGGTTATCATGGTAGCAATCAAGAGCCTGATTTTTTAAGCGAAGAAGCGGATAAAATTGGCTATCCTGTTTTAATTAAAGCCCGTGCGGGTGGTGGCGGTAA
>CAKMZG010000038.1:16326-16722 GCA_929200335.1 uncultured Alphaproteobacteria bacterium
CGGTAAGGGCATGCGCCTTGTGCATGATCCAAAAAATTTTAAAAGCGATTTGGAAAGTGCAATGCGTGAGGGGCAAGCCAGTTTTAACGACCCCACTTGCTTGATTGAAAAATACATTCAAAAGCCGCGTCATATTGAAATTCAAATTTTTGGTGATAAGCATGGTAATGTTTTTCATATGTTTGAGCGCGATTGTTCATTACAACGCCGCCATCAAAAAGTGATAGAAGAAGCCCCAGCCCCAGACATGCCACAAGCGGTGCGTGATGCCATGGGCAAGGCTGCCGTGGAGGCTGCAAAGGCTGTTAATTATTATGGTGCCGGTACGGTGGAATTTATAGTAGATGGTTCTGATGGTCTTAAAGAAGATGGTCTTTGGTTCATGGAAATGAATAC
>CAKMZG010000039.1:0-494 GCA_929200335.1 uncultured Alphaproteobacteria bacterium
TCTAAGTGACCGCATCATGCTCTAGAGTTGGCATCACTCCTTCTCGTGACATTGTTTCACAATGCACTGCCGGGCAATGGACAAGTTACGTAGCTATACCAAACCTACTAAACCTACTAAACAATTAGGGCCAAATTCAGATCATCGAGCTCATAAAGGACTGAATAATCTAATTGAGGTATCGCATAGGCCACCCCGAAAACGAGAGAAACTGATGGGTCGGTTTAAGTTTACAGGCAAGCGCAAAGGTTTTTATCCGCTCATGATCACCCTTTCATGGTTTGAAACCAAACCACTATCGGGCAATGAATCAATCTAATCTTCCGCCCTCGTCGTTATCAACTCACATCAATTTCATACCGTCATGCAAGATCAGATGCTTTAAGCCTATGGGTTGAGTACTCAGCAGAAATGGTTGCTTAAAACTAAAATTGAGAAAACACTCAAATTCAATCAAATAACTTGGTAATACCTCTAGAATTATCCCAAGGTTT
>CAKMZG010000039.1:504-3976 GCA_929200335.1 uncultured Alphaproteobacteria bacterium
TACCTCTAAACTGTTCCATAGGCGTTGACGTCATACAATGTCATCTAGGCTTGGCAAAGAGCGCCCTAAAATATGATCGGCTGCTTTTTCACCCACCATTATGCTAGGACCATTTAAATTGCCATTAGTGATTTGCGGGAAGATGGAACTATCAGCTACGCGTAAGCCCTCAACACCAATGACCCGCGTCTCACTATCCACAACAGCCATCCTGTCTTCTTTATCTCCCATGCGTGCAGTGCCGCAAGGATGATAGGCACTCTCTGCATGTTCTTTAATAACCTCATCCAATTGCTCATCGCTTTGCATCTGAGAGCCCGGTTGGATTTCAGATTGATAATAGGGTTTGAAAGCCGCTTGTGAAAAAATTTCACGGGTTAAGCGAATGCCCTTTCTAAAATCAATCCAATCTTCTTCATGGGACATATAATTAAATCTAATTTTTGGTGCATCTTTGGGATTACTTGATGCAAGGGTAATATTGCCGCGTGATTTGGAGCGCATAGGGCCCACATGGGCTTGGAAGCCATGGCCTTCTTCTGCAGCTTTGCCATCATATCGCACAGCGATTGGTAGAAAATGAAATTGTAAATCGGGATAGTCTTTGCCCTCATGAGAGCGAATGAAACCTGATGATTCAAATTGATTAGAAGCCCCAAGTCCTGTTTTTGTAAACAGCCACCTTGCGCCAATCATGGCCTTTGAAATTAGGTTCCAATGTTTAGCTAGTGATACAGGTTTTGATGCAGCCGCTTGAATATATAATTCTAGATGATCTTGTAGATTTTGCCCCACCCCTGGGCGGTCAGCTATTACTTCTATGCCGTGCGATTGTAAGTCCGTTCCATTGCCAATACCAGATAGCATTAAAAGTTTTGGCGTATTAATGCTGGATGCAGCAATAATAACCTCACGGTTAGCCTTAATGGTTTTTGTTCCATTGCCATGAGTAATTTCAACGCCTATTGCGCGGTTGTTTTCGATAGCAATTTTTTGTGCAAAGCCACTTATTAAGGTGCAGTTTTTCCGCTTTAGTGCTGGCCTTAAATAGGCATTAGCGGCAGACCAGCGTCGACCTTTATAGATGGTTTGCTCCATCACGCCAAAGCCTTCTTGTTGCTCACCGTTATAATCATTTGTTGCAGGATAACCCGCTTCAATGCCTGCATTAATAAAGGCCTGATGCAATGGATTTTCACAAGCGCCGCGCGAGATATATAAAGGCCCATTAAGGCCGCGCCATTTGCTTAAATTTTCATCCCGACGCGCATCACCACCTTGCCAATTTTCCATTCGTTTGAAATAGGGTAATACATCTTTATAGCTCCAGCCTTTAGCGCCCATGGCCTCCCAAGTATCAAAATCCTGGGCATGGCCGCGTACATATACCATGCCATTAATTGAGGATGAGCCGCCGATAACTTTGCCCCGTGGGGTTGCCATTTTTCGATTGTTTAAATGGGGTTCTGGTTCGCTTGAAAAACCCCAGTCATATCGTTTCATATTCATAGGATAGGAAAGTGCTGCAGGCATTTGGATAAAGGGGCCAATGTCTGATCCACCATACTCAATGATAATAACAGAGCGCCCCGCCTCGCTTAAGCGATAGGCAAGAGCGCAACCAGCAGAACCTGCACCAATGATAACATAATCAGCATTCATAATATCACTCATTAAAAAGGTGCCTCAACAGCATTCATGGAAACATAGGTGGCTTTAATCTGTGAATAATATTCAAGGGCGGCGCGCGAATTCTCACGCCCCATGCCAGAATTTTTAACGCCCCCAAAAGGCATTTCTACTGGTGTATAATTATAGGTATTGATCCAACATGTGCCGGCCTCTAATTGCTCAATCACCCGATAGGCACGCTTGATGTCTTGGGTAAAAATTCCAGCGGCTAATCCAAAGGACGTTTCATTAGCGCGGGCTACCACATCGGCCTCATTATCAAAATCAAAAACGCTCATCACAGGGCCAAAAATTTCTTCACGGGCGATTTTCATATCGTCTTTAACATTAGTAAAAATAGTTGGTTCCATATAATAGCCTTCACCCTCAATGACCTTGCCGCCGTGATAAAGATTAGCACCTTCTGCTATTCCACTTTTGATATAGTCCATCACAATATCCAATTGACGTTGACTAACCATGGGGCCAAAATTTGTTGTCTCATCAAGAGGATCACCAATTTTAACACCGCTTAAGCGTTTGACCATTTCAGTGAGAAATTTTTCTTTAATGTTAGCGTGAACGAATACCCTCGTGCCATTAGAGCAAATCTGTCCCGTGGAATAAAAATTTGCTAAAATAGCACCACTAACCGCATCATCAATATTTGCATCTTCAAAAATAATTAAAGGCGATTTTCCACCCAGCTCAAGGGTTGCATGTTTAAAATTTTGCGCGGCCATCTCATAGACTTTTTGCCCCGTTGGTACAGAACCAGTTAAAGATACTTTAGCAATGCGTGGATCATTTAATAAAGCTGCGCCAATAGAACCTTTGCCTTGCACCACATTAAAAAGGCCTTTAGGTGCGCCAGCTTCAATGAAAATTTCAGCTAATTTTAAAGCACTTAGTGGCGTTATTTCTGAGGGTTTGAAAATCATTGCATTGCCGCAACAAAGAGCAGGGGCAGATTTCCATGAAGCAATTTGAATGGGATAATTCCAAGCGCCTATGCCTAAGCAAATGCCAAGGGGTTGGCGTTTGGTATAGGCAAAGTCGCCATCGGCTAATTCTATATGTTCGCCCGTCATGCTGGCGACCAATGTACCAAAATATTCTAAGGAGTCAGCACCCGATGCTGCATCGGCAACAAGAGTTTCTTGCAAAGGTTTGCCGGTATCATAGGTTTCTAAAATGCTAAGTTCACGATTTTTGTCGCGCATTAAATCGCTGGCGCGGCGTAAGATACGGCCACGTTCTGCGCCAGACATGGCTGCCCAGATTTTTTGCGCAGCATTTGCGCTAACGATTGCTTTTTCGCAAATGGCTGGCGTTGCCTCATGCACACGCGCTACAACTTCTCCAGTGGCAGGATAAATCACCTCGATCACCTCACCAGCACTATCTTCAATATAGTCACCATCAATAAAATGGCTGGCTTGTGGCTGGCATTTATATTCTGGGTTTTCCATTATGTCAGTCATGAAGATGCTCCAAGCATGTTATCTAATTGTTGGTGAATGATTTCTTGAGCAGAGGCCGTATTTACGACCTCTTTATTCAATGCGGTTTGAATGTAAAGCCCATCAATTAGGGCTGCAATTGTCTTTGCGCCCATCTCTGCCCCCATCTCTACACCTATCCCTGTTTTGTCGCCCAATAACGGCCTTAGGCTATAGATTAAGTTTGATTTCAACCGTCTTTGATAGATTTTTAAAAGTGCATAAACCTCATCATTGGTTTGGGCTAGAACATAAAAATTTAACCACGCGCTTATGACCTCTCGGCTGTAGTTCTCAGG
>CAKMZG010000039.1:3986-16571 GCA_929200335.1 uncultured Alphaproteobacteria bacterium
CGTTCACACGCTCATAAGCACTCTCGGATGCATTGAGTTTTCGCACAACAGAGCTGCGAAATTGCGTTAAAATATGACGCATCGCTCCGACGAACAAATGTTCTTTCGTGCCAAAATAGTGATGAGCAAGTGCAGATGATACACCTGCTTCTTTTGAGATTTGACTGACAGTGACATTTAATGAGCCAGCTTTACCCACCTCGGCAATCGTTGCCTCAATAAGCGCTTTTCTGCGAATTGGTTCCATACCTATTTTAGGCATTTAGATACCTCCAGATCGATTTAAGGCTTAATGTTAATTTAATTTTTGTTATATTTTTTTTTAATTGACTAGTCAATCAAAAAAAGTGAAATTTGACTTCACAAATGCCGTTATTAATCTTAAGATGCCCATAGAAGTGATTTAAAAATCATGGTTTAAAAGCATTAATTACTAGATCAATATGTATTAAATTGATCAGATATTCGGAGGAATAATGAAAAAAATTATTAAAACTATATGTGCTGCAAGCATTATTACGCTTTCTCTAATGGCATCAGCTAATGCTGCCATGATGGAGCCAGAACAATGTAAGGCTGTTAAATTTTCTGATGTGGGCTGGACAGATATCACCGCAACAACAGCTGCCACATCACAAGTTCTTAAAGCATTAGGCTATGAACCAGACGTAAAAGTTCTATCTGTGCCTGTTACTTATGTATCCCTATCCAAAGGTGATATTGATATTTTCCTTGGCAATTGGATGCCAACAATGGAAGGTGATATTGCAAAATACCGTGATGAGGGTTCTGTTGAAACAGTTCGTACAAATCTTGAAGGCGCTAAATATACACTAGCGGTTAATAAAGTAGCTGCTGATTTGGGTATTAAAGATTTTGCAGATATTGCAAAACACAAAGATGCTTTAGATGGCAAGATTTATGGTATTGAGCCGGGCAATGATGGCAACCGCCTTATTCAAGATATGATTGATAAAGATGCTTTTGCTTTAAAGGGCTTTAAGGTAGTTGAATCATCTGAGGCTGGTATGTTGGCGCAAGTTGCACGCTCAGGAAAAAAGAAAACACCGATCGTTTTCCTTGGTTGGGAGCCGCATCCAATGAATGCTAATTTTGAGATGAGCTATCTAACTGGTGGCGATGACTTCTTTGGTCCTAATTTTGGCGGCGCGACCGTGCATACCAACGTTCGTAAAGGCTATGTTAGTGAATGTGCAAATGTTGGCGCATTGTTAAAGAACCTAGAATTTTCATTGACTATGGAGAATGAAATCATGGGTGCGATTCTTAATGATGGTATTGATCCTAATAAAGCTGCCAGTGCTTGGTTAAAAGCCAATCCTGCCGCATTTATGTCTTGGTTAGAAGGTGTGAAAACCATTGATGGTGGCGATGCTGTTGCTGCTGTAAAAAAACATCTAGGTATGTAATACCATAGGCATGTAATACCATAGGTATGTAAATTACTTTAGGCCGGTCAATCTTGGCTGGCCTTTTTTAATCAATAATATTGGGGAGGTTCTATGCAGTGGTTGGAAGCCTATAAGATACCCATAGGCAAATGGGCAGAAAAATGCGTTGATTGGTTATCAGAAAATGCGGGATGGTTATTTGATGCAATAGAAGTTTTTTTAAACACTATTATTTCTTCGCTTCTAACGATTTTGCAATATCCCCCGAATTATATCATCATTGCTTTGATTTGTGCGGTGACCTATTTTCTGCAACGCTCGCTTGCGCTTACTGCTGCAATTCTTCTAGGGCTGTTATTCATTGTTAATCAAGGTTATTGGGAAGGCACAACAGAAACTCTATCTTTAGTTCTAGCCTCAACTTTTGTGTGCATGGCGCTTGGGGTTCCCAGTGGCATTTTTCTAGCCCATAGACCGCGATTATATAAATGCTGCCAGCCAATTTTAGATCTGATGCAGACGCTGCCGTCTTTTGTTTATCTTATTCCAGCCATCATCTTTTTTGGCCTAGGCTTAGTGCCAGGTCTTGTGGCAACGGTTGTATTTGTTATTCCTGCGCCTATTCGCTTAACTCAGCTTGGCATTTCATCAACCCCTGAAGAAATGCTGGAAGCAGGAGATGCTTTTGGTGCTACAAAATTTCAAAAATTAATCACCATTGAGTTGCCCTCAAGCATGCCGCAAATTATGGCAGGGCTTACCCAAACCATCATGTTGTCTTTATCCATGGTTGTCATTGCTGCACTTGTGGGTGCTGATGGCCTTGGAGTGCCAGTATTGCGCGCTTTAAATACAGTTAATACAGCGCTAGGTTTTGAAGCTGGTTTTGTCATTGTTGTTTTGGCGATAATGTTAGACCGCATTATGCGCCAAAGGAAACATCAAAAATAAATATATTATTCCGCAGGCACATTGCTAATTGGTGAAATGTTTGCATCTGGTTTGTTATTAGGCGTTTCAACCTTGCGGTTGGCTCGTTTTTCACCCAGCATTAGCATAGCGGGTGTGACCAAAAGCGTTAATATTGTTGCAAAAACCAATCCACCGGCAATGGCGCTTGACAGCTCTGTCCACCACTGTGTCGATGGTGCACCATAGATAATTTCACGGGTATAGAAATTTATATTCAAGCCAATAACCATTGGCATTAATCCCAATGCGGTAGTGATGGAGGTTAGTAGTACAGGGCGTAGACGTTGAGCACCGGTTCGAAGTGCCGCCTCTAAGGGCCGCATCCCTAGGGTTTTAAGATTGTTATAGGTATCAATTAAAACAATGTTGTTATTTACCACAATGCCAGCGAGCGAGATTATCCCAATACCACCCATAACTACACCAAAAGGGCGACCTGTAATCATCAATCCGATTAATACTCCACCAATAGAAAAAATAATCGCTGACATCACTACAAAGGACTGATAGAAACTGTTAAACTGGATGAGTAAAATAGCAAACATCATCAAGATAGCTCCCACAAATGCACTTCCTAAAAAGATCATAGCATCTTGTTGATCTTGAGCCTCACCGGCAAATTTCCATTCAACATTTTCTGGCAAATTTAGCTTTTTAAGCTCTGCTCTTAGGGCTTTGGTTTGGGTATCCGCCAATAGGCCGGGTGCTACATTGGCCTCAACAGAATAAATTCGTTTTTGATCGATACGTTTGATTTGCCCAGAACGTGGAACGGCTTCAAAGGTTACAAAATTTGAAATTGGTATCAATCCAGATGAAGTGGGAACGCGCAAATTTTGTAATTCTTGAAATGTGCGGTCTTCAGCTGGAAATCTAAGGCGAATATCAATGGCACCATCGGCATCACTTGGACGATAATCAGAAATTTTAATGCCCTGAGTAAGCAATTGCACGGCTTGGCCAAGTAGACTTACATCCGCACCAAAACGAGCAGCTTCTGAGCGATTAACTTTAATATTCCACTCCACACCTGGTAGTGGGCGAGAATCCGTTACATCGGTAAAACCGCCAATTCTTTCCATGGATTCTAAAATCATATCGACGCTTTTTTCGCGCGCTTTATCATCAGAGGAAATCACTCGTAAATTAATTGGCTTGCCTGAAGGGGGGCCTTGCTCTTGTGCTGCAACCTGTACGTCAATACCAGCGATGTTGCTCATATCTTTACGAATACGCACACCAATTTCATCAGATGTGATTCTCTTATCCCAATCTAATAATTCTAATTGAATCGTGCCGATAACCTCTGCTGCATCTTGGCCTTTGCCAGCTGAAGAACGGGCATATACGCTAGCAATTTCATCATAATTGAGTAAGCGATTTTCAACCACTCGTACCAAACGATCACGCTCATAGATGGAGAAATTATCCTTAGCGCGCACTTGAACCTGCATGAAGTCTGGTTCAATGGATGGGAAGAAGTTAACCCCATTGCCAAATTGACCATAAGCAGCAAAACCACCAAGTAACAGTAAAATTGCACATAAAAGCGTTGCAACAGGCTGTAGAATAGCAAATTGTAAAATGCGAATATAAGCCCCTGTGAAGCCCTTTATTTCTCTGGGATCGCCAATCTCTGCAGCATATAATTTTTGTTTATCCTCTGCAGATTGCGGTTGGCGTTTGCCAATGATACCACCTAGAACGGGTATGAAAATTAAAGCCATGAAAAGCGATGCTCCAAGGGTGAGCAAAACGGTAATAGGCAAATATTTCATGAATTGTCCGATGATGGCATCCCAGAATAATAGGGGCAAGAAAACTGAAAGTGTAGTAGCGGTGGAGGCTATGATAGGCCATGCCATGCGTTTAGCCGCATAGGCATAGGATTGTTTTGCATCAAAGCCTTCTTGCAATTTTCTATCGGCTAATTCTACTGTCACAATGGCACCATCAACCAGCATACCTACCACTAGAATAAGCGCAAAAAGCACCACGATATTCATGGTATAGCCAAGCATCCAAATGCCGGTAACGCCCGCTAGAAATGCCCCAGGAATAGCAAGGCCAACCAAAAGCGCTGAGCGCAGTCCAAGCGCCCACACCACGACGATCATTACTAAAATTATAGCGGCAATAACATTTGCTTCAAGATCATTAAGCATACTTTTAACGGTTTGGCTTTCATCTTGTAGATAGTTAATCTTGATGGTTTCAGGCCATTCTTCTTCTGCCTCTTTAATGACAGTTTTAACCTGCTCTAGGGTTTCAATGATATTCGCGCCAACTCGTTTTTTGACTTCTAAGGCCAGCGCTGGTTTGCCATTAATTCGTGCAAAACTATCAGGGTCTTGATAGGTTCTGCGTACTGTTGCCACATCACCAAATGTTACAATGCTATTGCCGCGTACCTTAATCGGCATGGCCATAACATCTTGCTCATTTTCAATTAAGCCTGGTACTTTTAAGACCAAACGCCCCGCACTGGATTCAATTCCGCCAGCGGTCACAAGGCGGTTGTTTTGGGATACTTGTCGAATTAATTCATCAAAGCTTAGATTATAGGTTTCAAATACCGTAGGATCGATAACGACTTCCATCAGTTCTGTTCTAGCGCCCCCAACATCAACTTCTAGTACACCAGAAACGGCTTCAATTTTATCTTTAAGATCATCAGCAATTTTATTTAAAGTTCGCTCAGGCACCGCGCCAGATAAAATTATATTCAATACTGGGAAAAGGGCTGTATTTACCTCATTGACAGTGGGGTCATCGGCATCAGCTGGCAACTCATGTTTTGCCTTATCAACGGCTTCGCGGACTTTTTCCAAAGCTTCTTCTAAATCAAACCCTGCCTCAAATTCTAAGGTTACAGAGGCATAGCCTTCTCCAGCGCTGCCATCCATTTTTTTGATGCCAGAGATATTGCCAAGTTCAGCTTCAAGGGGTTCAACCAATAATCGTTCGCTGTCTTTAGGTGAAATTCCCTCTAAGGTTGTCACCACATAAAGTACAGGAATAGGAACCTCAGGGGAGCTTTCTTTTGGAATAGATGTATAAGAGATGACACCCAAAATTAAAATTAAAATGAATGAAAAAGTGACAATTCGTGTTCGCGAAAAAGCAGCGTCAATAATTGCGTACATTATTCTGTCTTTTCTGTTGTTGTGTTTTCATTAGCAGGTTTGGCTTGTTTTTTTGCCTCAACTGCCATGGCTTCTTCTGGTACCGCAATAACTTCTTCACCGTCTTTTACGAAACCTTGCCCAATGCTAATAATTTTCACTTGGTCATCTAAGCCTGAAACCCAAAGGCCATCGGTTTGGGCGCGGATAATATTAACCTTGTGAAAGACGACGCGGTTATTCTCATCTACGGTCTTAATGCCCAATATACCATCAGCATTAAGCGAAAGAATAGCTGGTGAAATAAAATGTCCCTGAGCCTCAAGAGTTGGAATGCTGACAGTAGCGCTCACACCTGTTGCAATGTTTCCTTCAGTATTATTAACAATAATTTCAGCAAGGAATGTGCGTGTCTCAGCATTGGCACTATTGCTTACAAAGCTCACTTCACCTTCAGCCGTCTGACCGGTGATGAAATTTATTGTCGCTTTTTGCCCTGTTTTAATTTGGCTGAGCGATTGTTGTGGCACTTGAATGCTAATAGTGAGTGGGTCATTATCAACCACCTTACCAATTTCAGCACCTGCCTGGACAAATTCACCTTGATCGATGGATAGGCTTTCTAGGCGGCCTGTAAAAGGCGCTGTTACGGTAATATTGGATAGGTTTTCTTTAGCCGATGAAACTTGTGCCTCAGCTGAAACCATAGCAGATTTAGCATCATTCACCCGTTTTGTGGTGGCAACGCCTTGATCTAATAATTTTTTTGCATTTTCATAATCAATGGTGGTGCGGCGTAGTTCTTCTTCTGCGCGCTTAACCTCAGCTAATTTTTGTGGGGCATCAAATTTTGCCAAAACCTGCCCTTCTTTGATTAGTTGACCCTTTTGCACCATCAACTCTACAATATTACCAGAAGTTTCAGCACGAATTATAGTTTCTCTATCGGGTAGAGCTTGGCCTTCCGCGTTAAAGGATAGCGTCACAGGTTTAGCTACAGAATCGCGTATGGCTACAGAAAGTAATTGTACTTTTTCAGCTGCTGTTTTTTCATCCTCATCCGTTTGGGAGGGGACAATAAAGCCACTGCCCATCCAACCTAATAAAAGCAGAACCAAAAAACCAGCAATCCATTTTGCGCGTTCTGATCCCTTATCAGAATAGAATTTCAACGGCTCAGCAGGAATAACCTCATCAGCTTCAATGTTATGATTTTCTGGTTGCATTATGTTTATCCTAAATTTCCATTTTGATTTGATCCGCTAAGCCATGTGTAATGATTGTTGTGCTTAGTTATCTTATGTTTTAATATTATTCGGGCTTTGCTAGGGTTTTTTGAGAATTAATTAAATTAACCATCATGGCGTCATAAAAATTTATATAGTCTTTAAGACGCTTTTCAATTTCCAATATATCTTGGGGTTTATCTGTTTGATCTGAAATATCGCGTAAAGATGTCAATGTTTCATTAATTTCATTTTTTGCGCGCTCCATTCGTCTAACTACACCGCTAATCATTGTTGCATAGGGGTTGTCTGCTAACTGAAAATAGTCTTGACGCTCGCCAGATTTTGAAAACCGCTTAATCAAGCCGCGTTCTTCTAAGAATTTTGCATTAGAGCTAACACTGCCGCGACTAACTTGTAATTGGGTCGCCAAATCTGTAAATGAAATCTCGGTGCCGTCAAAGACTAATAATCCAAACATACGGCCTGCAATTCGAGGCATACCTTCCATTTGGATGACCATTCCGATTTTTTCAATGAATTCTGTTCGTGCATCTATGATTGTTTTATCATTAGGCATGTATAAATCCAAACTATAGCCAATTCAAAATAAAATGTTTTAGCTTTATCAATATTTAAAATTTCATGAGGCTGTATAACACGTAATTTAAAACTGTAAAGTTTGTTTAGTATAAAATGAACAAATTGTAATCTAGGCTTCACGGGTAGTTTGAGGAAGAAATAGCAAAGCGAACGCTTGTAGCATTTAAGTGGATCCACCTAAATGAAAACTACTCGCGCAAATTAAGTAATCTAGAGCTGTTTTTTGAGTTTATTCAAATACATCAAGCTTAAGAGTTTCAAAGGGAATTCATTTATAGCATGTCACCCAAAAGTGGATGCCGGTTTTGGGAATAATGACATGCGACAACAATAGGATAGAGCGCATTTATGAATTTATAAATAAGTGATGCGCTCTAGGTGCATGATGTTTTAGGACAAAAAAATACCGCTCAAATTTGGCGGTAGAGGAAGTTCAAAAAATTATTAATTTAATTAGCCAATCAGAATAACAAGCAGGGTGCAAAAGATGCAAAATAATGCAGTACCCCAAACTATATTGCTGATGCTGTCATTTTCATTCCAATCTTGATAGCTCATAATTTTACTCCAAATCTTCATTTCCGCATATTAAACATGCAGATACTAGACTTTCGTAGTATATCAATTTTAAGAAAAAATCAAGTATTTATTTAATATTCATTATTGTAGTGATTTTTTTTCTTTATTTTATCCACAAATAAATATGTTTTACTTTATTAGCTCTTATAGGTTTTATGATTTTAAAATTGGAAAAAAACTGCTAAAAAGATCTTCGAAATTTATCTGTATGTTAAATGACTATTAAGCAATAATGTTAATAATAGTCTTTACTCCAAATCTAATTATTAAGTGAATTACAAAACCATTATGGTAACGCCGCAAACTAAAAAAAAAGCGCTTATAGGAACGTCAATTTATTGGCGATTTTTCGTTTACCCTAGGAGTGTTGTTTTTATTACGGCTCTCATTTTGAACGTTATTACGTTTACATATTCTGGCCTTGCTGACCCATTAGAAGAGCAAAAGATTACTACGGAGGCGCAACTACAGCATCTTCGAGAAAACTTAGAGTTAAGCAAAGATCAGCAAAATGAGTTGAATACAAAACTTGAGAAACTGAAATTTGATCAAAAGAATATCAAGGCCAATTTGATTAAAACGGCCCACACCATTGAAACCCTTGAAGTCCAATTGGAAGAAAATACCAATAAAACCGCGCAATTGAAGGTGCAGCGAAAAGGTGTCAAACAATCTTTGATTAGCCGTAGAGGCTTGCTAAGCGAGGTATTAGCAGCCCTACAGCGCATGGGTAAAAAGCCTCCGCCAGCAATTTTAATTCAGCCAAAAGATGCTTTGTCCTCTGTTCGTAGCGCAATTTTGTTGGGTGCAGTGGTACCTGAATTGCGTGCTGAAACAGAAATTTTGTTTGCTGATCTAACTGAATTAAAGCAGTTGCAGCAAAATATTGTCGAACAGCAAGATGCTGCAAAAGAAACTTTAGTTTCACTTCATCAAGAAAATACAACTTTAAATGCTTTGCTTGCAGAAAAAGCAAGACAGGCAGAGCAGTCTAAATCGCTTTTGGACATTGAGATTGCTCAAAGTCAGAAATTAATAGAAGAGACTAAGTCCCTTGAAAAATTAATCGCCTTGATAGAAAGTAAAATCGATGAAGCCAATGCGGCAGCCCTTGCGGTGCAAACAGAAGACGAAAAGCGCCGTCAAAAAGAATTAGAGCGTCTTGCTCAATCGAAAAAAGCTTTGGCAGAAAATGCAAATGCTATTTTTTCAAATACCGATAGAATACAACCAGCCATTGCCTTTTCTCATACCAAAGGCTTATTGCCATTTCCTGTAAATGGTATTCAATTAAGGGAGTTTGGTGAGAAGTCTGAATTTGGCGAGATTTCAAAGGGTATTATATTAGCCTCAAGACCAAATTCAAAGGTGATATCCCCCAGTGATGGATGGATTATTTATGCAGGAAAATTTCGTTCCTATGGTAAGGTCTTGATTTTGAAGCTCGGAAGCGGTTATCATCTTATTTTAGCAGGAATGGAACAGATTCATGCACAAATTGGCCAATTTGTACTTCGTGGTGAACCCATTGCGACAATGGGTCGATCGAATACAAGAAGTACATTAATTTATAACGTGTCATCAAAACGCCCAGTTTTATACGTAGAGTTGAGAAAAGATGACATATCAATAGACCCCGCTCCATGGTGGGATAAACAATTCATTAAAAGGGTTTCCAATGATTCGTAAACTTTTATGGATAACATCTGGGATTTTTATAGGCTCCCTGACTGTTTTCATTCTCACTGCATCTATGCAAAGTCAAAACTCCGCTGTTGCTGCTAGCTCGGAGACATATAAACAGCTGGATATTTTCGGCAGTGTGTTTGAACGCGTAAGAACGCAATATGTAAGAGAGCCGGAGCAAGATAAACTCATTCATGCTGCCATTAATGGCATGTTGAAATCACTTGATCCTCATTCAAGTTATCTTGATGCAGCAGAAACCACCCGCATGCGTGAACAAACCACCGGTAAATTTGGTGGTCTTGGCATTGAAATTACCCCTCAAGATGAATTGATTAAAGTTGTTACTCCAATTGATGAAAGTCCTGCTGCTAGGGTTGGTGTTTTAGCAGGCGATTTGATTGTTAAAATTAACGATGAAAAAGTTCGTGGCATGACCATCCGTGAAGCTGTTAGCAAGATGCGCGGTAAAGTTGGAACGCCAATTGAAATTACGGTTAATCGCCAAGGTGCAGATAAGCCGCTTAAATTCAAAATCATTCGTGACATCATTAAAACTCGCTCAGTGCGTCATCGTGTTGAAGGTGGCGATGTGGGTTATATCCGCATCACAGGTTTTAATGAAGAAACAACAAAAGGCATGAACAAAGCCTTTAAAGAAATTCAAAAAGAAGTCCCTGCCGATAAATTAAAAGGCTATGTTCTGGATTTACGATTAAACCCAGGTGGTTTGTTAAATGAAGCTGTTAGCGTATCGGATGCTTTCTTGGATCGTGGTGAGATTGTTTCTACCCGTGGCCGCAACCCAGAAAATGCTAGCCGTTATAATGCACGTCCTGGTGATAAGGTTGGTGGCAAGCCTGTGATCGTAATGATCAATGGTGGTTCTGCTAGCGCTTCAGAGATTGTGGCAGGCGCATTACAAGATCACCATCGTGCAACGATTTTAGGTACACGTTCTTTCGGTAAAGGCTCTGTGCAAACCATTATTCAATTGAGTCGCAAAAGTGCTTTACGTTTAACGACTGCTCTATATTACACGCCTTCAGGCCGCTCTATTCAAGGTAAAGGCATTACACCAGATATTATTGTTGAGCAACCTTTGCCAGATAAGCTTAAAGGCAAAGTGGAAGTGCGTGGTGAATCCAATCTGAAAGGCCATATTAAAGGTAACGAAGAGGATGAGGAAGGTTCTGGCTCAATCGCTTATGTGCCACCAGAAGCTAAAGATGATCTTCAACTAAATTATGCACTTGATCTACTTCGCGGTGTTAAAGAAGATGTCGCTTTTCCACCATCTTCAGAAAAAAAATCTGCCGATAAAACCTAGAGCATGATGCACTTAAGCGAGCTCAAGTATGTGCTCTAAATAAGTTTAAAACGGGCCTTGATCATTCAAGGCTCGTTTTTATTTTGCCTATAGCATCAAGCTGAATTCATGTAAGTGCATGATACCCTAGAGCATGATGCGTTTGAATGAATTCAAAGCGCCGCTCTAGATTCCTTAGTTGGCGCGAATAGTTCTCGTTTAAGTCAATTCACATAAACACTACACGCGCTAGCTCTCTAATTGTTTAGTAGGAGTATTTCAATCTTTGCTATGTTCTAATTATTGTAATCTTTGGAATTCATCTCATGGATACGAGATTTAGTGCGTGCAAATTCAAAGGCCTCATCACCAGATTTGGCCTGATAGAGGTTCTCTGGTTGTGCCGCAGCTGAAATAATGATCTTTTTTTGCTGATCGTATAGTGTATCTATCAAAGTAATGAAGCGTTTAGCTTCATTGCGATTTTCGATTTTCATAATGGGTATATTATAGATGATGAATGTATGAAATTTTTTGCTTAAGGCTAAGTAATCACTGGCGCCTAACGCTCTATTGCACAGTTCATCAAATGATAGTTTAACAATACCATTATGGTTATTTGCTACGTCAATCTTGCGGCCTTTGTTATTAATGCTTCTTATTTGTCTTTTTGTCGTTTTTTCTTGGCTAATAATCGATTGCCAAAGCTTTTCTATTTTGCCTTCGGTTGATTTATTGAGCGGGGTTAGATAGCGCTCCTGCTCGGTTAATTTTTCCAATCTAAAGTCAGTACGTGAATCTAGATGATAGACGTGGGTCTGCTCCAAGAGCAATTGGATGAATGGCAAAAATAATGCACGGTTTAGACCATCTTTGTAGAGTGCATCAGGGGCAACATTAGAGGTCGCCAACACAATCAATCCATGATCAAACAACTGGTGGAAGAGGCGTGATAATATCATCGCATCGGCAATGTCTCGCACAACAAATTCATCAAAACACAAGATAGAGGCCTGTTTAATCAGATCTTGAGCTACAGGTTTTATCGGGTCTTCAATTTTAGTTCTCCCAGCCTTATAGGCTTGGCGGTGGGCATGAATTTTCTCATGCACTTCCTGCATAAATTCATGGAAATGCACCCTGCGCTTATGAACAATGTCAATATTGTCAAAAAACAGATCCATCAGCATGGATTTGCCACGCCCAACTTCACCCCAAATATAATAGCCTTTTATTTCTGAGCGTTTATTACTTTTGCCAAATAGAGATGAAAACCAAGAGGTTTTTTGCTGGTGATGGTAAATAGATATTTCTTGGCGCAGATCTTCAAGACGTTTGAGAAGTTCACATTGTGCCAAGTCTTCTTCAATATCACCATTTTCTATCATGGTCTGATACTGATCTATCAGACTCATCTTGATGTTATTTTTTCTTGGTAGGCTCATCTTATGACCCTAATAGAATGCATAGTTTCATTCTATCTTGAAAGTGTGACGATACCACCTTGATAGCGCTCGCCGCCAGTGCGGTTAAGCCTTACCAAGCTTTCACCACTAGAATTTTTAAGTACCAATTGATTGCCCTCTACATTCCAAGCTTTCACATTGGCAAGTCCATTCGGACAGCGCAAAGGTGCGGCACGGTAAGATTTATCGGAATTTTGTGTAAGGGAT
>CAKMZG010000040.1 GCA_929200335.1 uncultured Alphaproteobacteria bacterium
CCAATTGATTGCCCTCTACATTCCAAGCTTTCACATTGGCAAGTCCATTTGGACAGCGCAAAGGTGCGGCACGGTAAGATTTATCGGAATTTTGTGTAAGGGATAAAATCAACTTACAATTGGCACCAGAAACTGTGGCATTCCATGCGCCTAAGGCTGCAGTTTTAGTCACTTTCTGACCACTTGAACTTGTTGTTGTAGTGGTTTGGGTATCTACACTGGCAACTTGAGTATTTTGATTAGTATTGTCGATGCTATTATTAACGCCAGCATTGTTTGCTGTTGTTGTATTAGTATTGTTTGGATCAACATTATCAATGGGCTGCAACTGATTTGATTGCACATTGCCCGTTGGCGCTGGCTGTAGAGGTTCTGGAGGTGCTTGGTAATATGTGCGCGAGCCAGTACAGCCGCTAATTAGAGCGGTTAATGCCAATGTTGATACGATGTGTACAATCTTCATATTAGGTCCCATTATTTCAATTTCTGAGCATTGCAATTGCCCAATATTATACTTTTATATTCCTTAGCGTAAATTTTAGAAGATTTTAAGGCTAAAATGTTGAAAAAGGTTAAATATTATAGAACTAAAGTATAATTTTGTACTTTTCTGCCCAAAAAAGCATAAATGCACGAGGTATTAGGCCGTTTAACCTTTAAAATCCTCAGCTCTAGCAATATGAAAACGATGACAACCCTTGCCTTCCTCTTGGTTAAGGAGGCTGTGACCATATTCATTGCAGTAATTTGGAATATCAATCACGGCCATGGGGTCGGTGGTTTCTACCCAAATTTCATCGCCACCCTCTATGCCGCGCAAGGCTTTTCGGGTTTTCAATACAGGCAGGGGGCAATTAATACCCTTTAGATCAATAATTGGAATGGTTTTTGACTTATCTTGCATGACAAATTTAATTTTTTCTTTCAACAGCTCTCATATACAGTTAAGTTGTCCGTAAATTTTATGCAAATTATTTTATAAAAATTATGGAAAAACAATCATACTTTAAAACTTCTTATATAATTCAAGCGCTGTTTTTAGCTGGAATATCTCTTGCTTTACTAATTATGCAGCCGATAAAGGCAGCGCAAGCGGGGCAGGGGGAGCAGGGTTTAAAGGCTGAGACTGCTTGTGTCAAAAACAGCCGTTTAGCATATTCTTTGCAATTGAAAAAAAGCAAAGGCGACAATTTTCATTTAATTGATATTGCTGAACAATTCTATCAATTATCAGATGTTTTGTTACCAGATGAGGTAAATATTGCATTAAAACAAAAGTACTTTGCCACGTTGAGAGTTTTTTTGGACGAGCATAAAATTTTTTATGAGGGGGAGAATTCTCATAAAGATCGCTACAATCAAACGCATATTCATCTCTTTTCTGAAAACAACCATTGGCTGCAAGCTGAGCTGATTGAAAAAGGCTTGGCACTTGTTGCGCCAAACTCGTATAATATGACATGTATTGATGCGCTTTTTGCGCTTGAGGATATCGCCCGCCGTAACAGATATGGTCTTTGGGCATTGCCTGAAATGCAAATTAAAGAGGCTACAGATAAGCATTTAACTCGTTATAGGGCGCAATATCAGCGAATAAAGGGCAATATTGTCAGTATTGGTAAAACGAAAACCACTCTCTATCTTAATTTTGGCACTTTTTGGAAAGAAGATTTTACAGTTAAAATTCCCGTTAAACGTTTAAAAAAAATTGACATTGGGGCAAAAGCATACAATCTATTGAGCCAACAGAAGATGGTGGGAAAACAAATTGAAGTAAGAGGTTGGCTTTTGGAAGATGATGGTGCGCTAATTGAGCTTCATCATCCTAAGCAAATTCGGTATGATTTTCAGGATAATAATTAATGCTGCATAAATTTAAAAATATAAGTTGTCTATTGACCATGTCGCTTGCATTGGCGGGCTGTAATAGTAGTATTTTTAGTGGCATTACACCCAACGATAAAGTTGCAGATGATGCAGAACCCCGTGAAAGTATCAGCACGGAGAAATTGCGCCAAAAAGATCCACAAGCTTTGCTTGGAGCAAGAGAGCATCCTGAACTTACTAAAAACTTTGGCGGGGTATATAAAAATTCTGCCATAGAGCGCCAATTAGCGCTTATTGTTGGCAAGTTGGTAGCGCAATCTCAAGACCCTTTGCGCGGGTATTCTGTTACTATTTTAGACTCATCTAGCATCAATGCTTTTGCACTACCTGGTGGGTATTTATATATAACTCGTGGTGTTCTAGCCCTTGCCAATGATCAATCAGAAGTGGCTGCCGTTTTAGCCCATGAAATGTCTCACGTAGTGCAGGGTCATGGTGTGCAACGTGCCGAAAAAGCAAAGGTAAGCGAAATTATTGGCCAAGTTGCCAATGAAGTTTTAACCAATGAAACAGCTGCAAAAATTGCAGAGGCTGCTAATGAATTGAAACTAGCAAAATTTTCTCGCCATCAGGAGTTTGAAGCTGATGCATCGGGTATTAAATTACTGGCAAGTGCGGGTTATGATCCTATGGCCGCACCGCGCTTTTTAAACGCTATGACTGGGTTTGCCAACTACCAATCAACATTTGAGCGTAATTCAAATATTGAAGATTTTTTTGCCTCTCATCCATCTAATCCGGCACGTATTGAAAAAGCTAAAGCTAAAGCAAATCCCTATCTTAATGGACAAAAATATATTGTTGGGCGTGGTGCTTATTTGCCTGCAATTAATGGCATGGCTTTTGGTGAATATAGCGAAACTGGCTTTATTCGCGCCAATCAATTTATTGATAAAACAAACCGTTTTGCCTTTAAAACGCCTACACGTTTTGAGATGGAATATATAGATGGTGTTGTGACAGCGACAGGGCCAAATGCAATTGCCCTGCGCTTTGATAAAACCATAGTGGATGAGGAATTAATTCTTGATAATTACATTCGTTCAGGCTGGATTAATGGATTGGAAGATAGCAGCGTTCGTCCATTTTCTGCGTCCGGACTAAGGGGTTTAAAAGCTTATGCAAAGGCTGGCGGCTGGCATTTTGCCATACGTCTTTTACGTGATGGAAAAAATGTTTATCGTTTTATTGTTGCAGCCCCTAAAAATTCTGATGATTTAGAAAATGCTGCTAATCGTATTGCTAAGAGTTTCCAGAAATTAAGCTCTATTGAAGCAAGTAAAATTAAGCCGCTTAAATTAAAAACCATCCGCGTAAAGTCAAGCGATAGTCTTGCCAGTCTTGCTAATAAAATGAAGGGCACGAAACATCGTCTAGCGCTTTTTCGTGCGCTTAATGCCTTATCAAAAGGTGAAGCCATCAAAGCAGGAACGCTTGTTAAAGTGGTGACGAATTAGGTTTAAAATAAACGAGGTATCTTACCTATTTTGAAGAAGCCAATGCGCACTTCATTGCGTTTTATGCTTAAACTTAGTTGTTTTGCATCTTTACCATTTAAATTTACCGATTTACCGAATGTTGCTAAGCCCTGTGCAAGTCCAGTTGCAATGGGCAATAGATCAGGTGCGGATTTTTGTACAGTCGCTAATAAGACATTTATATTTGATACGGTTAAAGTAATGTCAGCTGTAAGCTTTCCATTTTTTGTCACCTCCCAAGGGCCAGCAATTTGAAACTGCCCATTGTTTCCCTCACTACCGGCTGTTGCATCTGCAATTTCAAAACGCAGATATTGCATATTTCCAGTAAGGCCAGATTGTTTAATATCAAAATGCTGTAGTTGACCTTTTTCAAACAGTTTACCCAAATCATGATAGGTGCCTTGGCCAAAAATATTCAGCAGGGGCAGGTTTGTTAAAACTGCATCTAAGAATTTGACTTTTTTTAGATTAATCGCAGTTTCTAGGTTATCTTTTTTATCATTTTGCTGGCTGCGCATGAAAATTTGACCCTGCTCAATGGCAGCATCTGGTTTTTTATCTGTTTCACTAAAAATAAGTTGTGATTGCATATCATTAAATTCTGCGGCCAATTCATATAAACCTGTAAGACCATATTGCAGACTGGCATGTAGTAATGACCAATTGATTTCTAACTCTGCAAGGCCTTGGCGCTTTATACGTGCAGGTGCATCAAGTTCAACAATCATATGATTGGGTTTATATATTTGCGCCGCAGTTCGCAGGCCTCCAGCTGAAAATAAAAATTCTTTATCAGGGCGTATTACCGCAACATCATCGCAGAATAAGCCAATACGGAAAGGATAACCTTTAACGGCTTTATTATCACATATAATCTCTACGCCCCTGTCTGCAGATTTATCCATATAGGCATTTACTTTGTCCTCAACCTTTGAGGCAGCAAAAAACCATAGGGCTGTCCATCCAGCAATTAGTGCTAGTATTACAATCAACAACCATGCCATGGGATGTAAAAAACTAGTTTTTGATGACTTCATAGAGATTTGGTTTGAATTTTGCATTTAATTATTGGCCTTCTGAATAGAATTAATTATATAGCTGAAAGGCTATACTTTGATAGAGTTTTCAGCCAAGCTTATCAACCTATTTAATAGGGCAAGCTAAAAACATAATATCGTAATAAACTAATTTAAATATATCTGCTAATACTGCAATAAAGCATGGGATAAAAAAGGCAATGGATGAAAATAATTTCTGGATATTTGGCTATGGTTCATTGATGTGGAATCCAGGCTTTCCGCATATTGATAAACAACAAGCCGGTATCAAGAACGCCCATCGCTCGCTTTGCATCTATTCATGGGTTCATCGTGGGACAGAAGAAAGCCCTGGGCTTGTTTTAGGTCTTGATAATGGTGGTTCTTGCGAGGGAATTGCCTTTAAAGTCGCACCTGAACATCAATCTGAAACCCTGCAATATTTACGTGAGCGTGAATTGGTGACCAATGTTTATCAAGAGGTCATCCGCACAATTGAATTTAAAGATGGAACTCAAGCTGAAGCTGTGAGCTATATGGTGGATTGCCAACATGAGCAATATGCTGGGCGTTTAAGTGTTGAAGAATTAATTAAGCAAACATCAGGTGCGGTGGGGCAATCGGGTGATAATGAAAGTTATGTCTATTCAACCGTTGAGCATTTACGCACCATGGGCATTTGTGATGAAGAATTAGAGGCCGTTTATGAGGGCTTGAAAAAGCTTGAGAAGGATTTATAGCGTGATGCGTTTGAATAAATTCAAAAGGCGGCTCTAAGTTCCTTTATGGGCACGAATAATTTGCGTTTAAGTGAATTCACCTAAACGTTACAAGCGTCAGCTTAAGGGTTGTTTGGCCTTTTCAATCTCTTGGCTAATTTTTTTAATGGAATGGCTATCAATAGGACCAATGTGTTTATAGCGAATAATGCCGTTGCTATCGATGATATAATTTTCTGGAACGCCATATACGCCCCAATCAATAGCGGCCTTGCCTTTAGGGTCAATGCCTACCGCGGCATAGGGGTTGCCTAGCGCGCCCAAGAAGCGCAGAGCATTTTGAGAGCTGTCTTTATAATTAATACCAAGAATTTTTAAATCAGCACGTTTTGCAAGCTCTTTTAAAAAAGGATGCTCCACGCGACAAGGCGCGCACCATGATGCAAAAACATTAACGATTGTAATGCCGTTCTTAAATGTTTTTGAGTTAATGCCTTCAACCTGCTTGCCATCTTGGGTTAGGCCAACCAAAGGCTCTAACATTGTTGTTGGTGCAGGTTTGCCAACTAAGGGTGATGGCACATTGGTTGAAATGGAGCGGTCTCCTAAGCGTATTAAAAATATGCCTGCTAGTGCAATGAAAATAATGAGCGGAAAAAAGCGCAAATTACGCATAATAAATGATTTTTGTGAGCTTGGATGTTCCATATTTCTATTTATCCGCTTGCTTGCTTTGAGCTTCCAAGCGCAACAATTGCTTTTTCTTCGACTGATAAGCAAAATAAATCCAAAGTGCTAAGCCAGCGAGCAGCAAGAAACTAAGGCCATATGCGCTTGCAACAAAGAAAAAATGGCGGGTTTCAAAAATAGACATGAGTTTTTCCTCTATTGGCTTTTCTTATATTGATTGGGCTAATTTGCGTTGCATACGGTTGATGCGTTTCTCGAAAATAGCATTGCGCATATTAGCCAAATGTAGCGATAAAAACAAAAAGCTAAAAGCAAATATCATCACAAAAAGGGGTAACCTAAATACGCCACCCGTTCGCATGGTTGTGCCATTGGGTTGATGTAGTGTATTCCACCACTCAACTGAATAATGCACGATAGGTAAAATTAATGCGCCAACAAGAATTAACACAGCAATTAATTGCGGTGCAAAAGTCAAATCATCCAAGGCAAAGCGTAAAACAATCAAGCCAATGAAAATTAGAAATAGAATCAAAAATGAGGTCAAGCGTGCATCCCATACCCACCAAGCGCCCCACATGGGCTTGCCCCAGATTGAGCCTGTGATTAGGCCAATGAGTGCCAAAACCGCACCAATGGGTGCTGCACTTTTTGCAGAAATATCAGCCAAAGGGTGTCGCCAAATTAAAGTGCCAAGGGCTGAGGATACCATGACCATATAGGCCATCATAGTTATCATAACTGATGGCACATGAATGAACATGATGCGCACCGTATTGCCTTGTTGATAATCTTGGGGAGCTGTGAAGCCCAGATATAGTCCGGCCACAAATAATACCACTGTGATGATAATGAAAATTGGCAGTATCCGTCCTGTCCATTTTAAGAACCAAGTAGGATTTGCAATTTTATTGGTGAGGCGATCAAATGACCAGCTGTTTTCTTTATCTTGTTTCATCATAGGATAGTTTTACCTAAATATGTTAGTGGATGCAATTTCTATTGATTAGAAAACCGTAGGGCTGCGGCTGACGCTATAGAACCAATCACTAGAAAGATTAGCGTTATAGCGCATAATATCAAAAATGGTGGCATGAATGGGGCAGGATCTTCTAAGGCTGCATAGGTTGCACTTGCGCCAAAGATTAAAATCGGCAGGGTGAAGGGCAGAATAATAATAGCAAGAATTAATCCGCCACGTACCAATCGAACTGTGATAGCAGCACCTAACGCGCCAATGAAGGTGATGGCTGGCATGCCCACAAATAGTGTTACTAAAGTTGCGCCAATGGCAAGGGGTGTCATGTTTAAAAACAGTGCTAAAACTGGCGCGATGATTAGTAGGGGAAGAGAATAAACCAACCAATGTGATAAACACTTTATAAGCACAAAAAGAGCGAGGTTTTCACTCTGCATGATGAATAAATCTAATGAGCCATCGTCTTGTTCATGTTGAAAAATAGCATCTAATCCCAATAGAGAGGCCAACAATGCGCCGATCCATAGAAGGGCTGGGCCAATTTGAGCCAATAGGTTAAGATCAGGGCCCACAGCAAAAGGTGCCACCATGATAATGGCTAAATAAAATAACATGCCCGTTAGGGGGCCTGTACCATTTTTTACCGCGCGTCTAAGATCGCGTTTTAATAATGCCCACATCTTATTTCTCACCTAATTGAAGGCGGTTTAAGTCAATTTCAATGGCTGTATGGCTGGCAACCAAAGCCATACCGTTTTGCTCAAGATGTTTATCTAACATTTGGGTAAAAACCTTGTCTGAGTTTTTATCCAAGCCAGAGGTAGGTTCATCCAACAACCATATGGGGCGATGAGCTACCAACAATTTTGCAAGGGCGATGCGCCGTCGCTGGCCTTTAGAAAGATGTTCATAAGGCAGATGCGATGCCCCAAGAAGCCCTAAGGTTTTTAGAGCCTCATCAATGGAAAGCAGAGTTGAGGGCAAAGTAGATCGATAAAAATCTTGCCAAAACTTTAGATTGTCATAAACCGACAAGCCCGATTTCATGGCATTTTGATCGCCTAAATAATGACAGTATTGGGAGATGTTATTGGCATCTACTGGCTGACCATCTTTGATCAGCGATATATTACCTTTTGTTTTGGGTAATAGGCCTGCAATTGTTCGTAAAAGAGTGGTTTTACCGCTACCATTTGAGCCGGTAATCTCAAGCCCTTGGCCTTGGCAAAGCTCAAAGGAAATATCTTCTAAAATAAGATTTTGCCCGCGCTCAACAAAGAGATTTTCAACGTTTAATTGCATAGTTAGCATTATGAATTGACCTCATGCTTTAATGGCCGCGCTAAGAGTGCTGCCACGGCTTGAGAAGCAGAAAGTTTTCCCTCTAATATGGCATCAACGGCTTCCAAAATTGGTGTGTCGATTTCATAGGCATCAGCGATTTTAACTGCCATTTTGGCGCTATGTACACCTTCAGCAAGGGGAAGGTTTTTTAAAATGCCATAGTCTGCATCTTCAACTTGAGCAAACGCAATGCCATAAGAAAAATTACGCGATTGCGTGCTGGAGCATGACAGTACCAAATCACCTAGGCCAGATAATCCCGTTAATGTTTCAGCTTTTGCTCCAAGGGCTAAAGCTAAGCGCTGTAATTCGGCAAATCCGCGGGCTATAAGTGCTGCCTCTGCGCTCTTTCCAAGGTTAAGTCCGTGGGCAATGCCAACCGCAATGGCCATGATGTTTTTCAATGCGCCGCCCACTTCAACGCCAATGAGGTCATTGCTCACATAGAGTCGGAAAACTGAAGTTGATAGGGTCTGTGCCAGATGGTTAGCGGTGGATTTATCATCGCATGCAAGAGTAACTGCCGTTGGTAAGTTTTTTACTACATCGTGTGCAAATGAAGGTCCCGATAAAGCAGCAATCGGCTGGTTTGGAAAAGCATCAATTGCTATTTGCGATAAAAATTTCCCCGATGATTTATCTATCCCCTTAGCGCAAAGTATAAGCGGCGTCGCATTAGCTTTTAACGCATCTAAATGGGGGGTTAAAAGTTCCACAAGCGTATTAAAACTTTGAGCAGGCGTGACAACCAATATGACACTTGCACTTTCAACAATGGCAATATCTGTAGTTGCGTAGAGATTTTCATCCAGTTTAGCATCGTTGAGATAAACAGAATTTTTATGATTTTGATTAATCTCATCAACGGTGGCAGAGCTTCGCGCCCATTGGCTGGTTTTCTTTCCAGCAGAAGATAGCATAGATGCAAGGGCGGTTCCCCATGCACCGCCGCCTAATACAACAATATGTTCATTTGTTTTTGAGGATAAACGGTTCATTTGAAATCCCTAATATTTGCTTTCTCACATAATGGATTTGCCCACAACATGAGTTAAACTTTTGCGCCGCGTCTGCCATGACCTACCAGATTATTAGCCTGCTCGTCCAGTGGCCAACGTGAACGCGCTTCAATCTCTAATCCATGATTTGTATCAAATTTTGTTTTAGATAAATAATGTTCTAGCCCAGCCCAAGCAATCATAGCAGCATTATCTGTACATAGATTTAGGGGTGGGGCAATCATGCGCCAATTTTTATCTTGGGCATGGCATAGTTTATCCAAATCACCTCGAATGGTTTTATTGGCTGCCACACCGCCTGCAACAACAATAGTGGGGTGTGCTTCATTATAGCGCTCTTCAAACAATGCCATTGCGCGGGATATGCGATTGCAAATCACATCGCTTACAGCCAATTGAAAAGAGGCGCAGAGATCGGCAATATCTTGCTCAGTTACGGCCTCTAATTGTTCCACCTGACGGCGCACAGCGGTTTTTAATCCAGAAAAAGACATGTCTAATTCTGCTTTGCCTTTTAAGGGGCGAGGCAGGTCAAAGCGTTTGGGATCACCTGATATGGCGGCTTGTTCGACCTTTGGACCACCTGGATAACCTAGTCCTAGCAATTTAGCGCTTTTATCAAAAGCCTCGCCAATGGCATCATCTATGGTCGTGGCCAAGCGTTCGTAATCGCCCAATCCTTTGATTAAAAGAATTTGAGTATGTCCGCCTGATACTAAAAGTAGCAAATAGGGATAGCTTATTTGGTCGGTCAAGCGTGGGGTTAAAGCATGACCTTCTAGATGGTTGACGCCAATGAGCGGTTTATTGTGAATAAGTGCAAGGGTTTTAGCGCTCATCAACCCCACCATTAATCCGCCGATTAATCCAGGGCCTGCGGTAACAGCAATAGCATGGATCTCTTCTAAACTGATATTTGCTTCTTGAAGGGCGTTCTTAATCAGTTGATCCATTATGTCTAAATGGGCGCGTGCGGCTATTTCTGGTACAACGCCACCAAAGGCAGCATGTTGATCAATTTGGCTAAATACCAAATCAGAGCAGAGTTTAGATTGTCCAGCTAAGGCTAAATCTTTAGGTTTTGCTTTATGCTTGTTTTTATAGACCCAAGATAAAATACTGACTGCGGTTTCATCACAGCTTGATTCTATTCCTAAAATATATATTTTGTCATCACGTAAGGTCATATTATGTTTGGTATTTACAATCCATTGCTGGTGTTTATTCAATTTTCAGGATATAAACCAATGATCCTTTTTTGCAAAGCATAGTTTTTGCTAAGCAAAAGCTTATATAGGTTAAAACTTATATAAAAATGAATAATCTGTGCCTGTTTAAAATGAATAGAAGATATCAATGAAATTAAATAAAAATAAGAATTTTCGAATTGGAACACGTGGCAGTGAACTGGCTTTAGCACAGGCTAATGAAGTAAAAGCAAAAATTTGCAACTACCATCAAATTGATGAATCTCAAATTGAGATCATTGTCATTTCCACTAAGGGGGATGAGGTTACGGATCGCCCGCTTTCTGAAATTGGTGGCAAGGGGCTATTTTCAAAAGAGATTGAATTAGCGCTTTCTAAGGAAGAAATTGATCTGGCTGTCCATTCAACCAAAGATATGGCAACAACCCTGCCCGAAGATTTGGAAATTATTGCATTTTTGCCGCGCGAAGACCCACGCGATGCTTTTTTAAGCCATAAATATCAAAATTTTGATGATTTACCCGAAGGCGCAACGGTTGGCTCATCGTCTATGCGTCGTAAGGCCATGATTTTGAACAAACGGCCTGATCTTAATGTAGTAATGTTTCGCGGCAATGTGCAAACTAGGCTGAAAAAATTAAGCGCCGGAGAAGTTGATGCCACATTTTTAGCCTATGCAGGGATTAAACGCCTAGGCTTGGAGAAAGAAGTGAAGCAAATTTTATCTGAAGATGATTTTTTGCCAGCGCCTGCGCAAGGTGCTATTTGCATTGAAACTCGTATTGAGGATGTGGAAGTATTTCCCTATATCCGCGCGCTCAATGATCATAAAACGGAAGTGTCGATCCTTTGTGAACGAGCATTTTTAAAAACCCTTGATGGCTCATGTCAAACGCCTATCGCTGGTTTGAGTGCGATTGAGGATTCTTCCATCAGATTTACCGGTAAAGTTTTGAGTGATGATGGGCAAGAGGTTTATGAAGTCGTCACCCACGGAAAATTCAGCGATTGTGAGGTCATAGGCCGTGAGGCTGGTGAAAAAATCTTACAACAGACGGGACGAGATTTTTTTAAAAAATGGTAAAGCATCTACTTGTATTACGCCCTGAAAATAGCGCAAGAACTCTAATCGATAAGCTTGTTATGCTTGGGGCTAAAGTTACCCATTTTCCTATTTCGCAGCAACAGGCGGTGGATGCGCCTGATCTTGATGGCAATTATTCTGGCTCTATTCTTACCAGTGCCTATGGGGTGCATTTTTTTAAAAAAAAAGTTGAAGCAGCACCAATTATGCAGTCTCTTTATGATCTACCACTCTATGCGGTTGGTGATAAGACTGCTCAAAAAGCAAGAGATGCTGGTTTTAAAAAGGTGTTTTCAGCTAATGGTGATGGGGCAGCATTAGCAAAGCTTATCATTGAGCTACATCCAAAATCAGATAGTCCAATGCTATATCCATGCGCTAAGAACCGTCAATTTGATATGGAGACGGCTTTGATAGCTGCTGATATTGCCCTAAATCATTGGGTGCTGTATGAGACAATTTATTCACAAAACTTGCCTGATGCTTTGATACAAGATCTTACGCTTAATAGAATTGATGGTATTCTCCATTATTCTGCTAAGAGTGCCGAGAATTTCTTTTATTTGCTTGAAAAACATGCCCTATTGAACCATATTAACGGGGTGAAGCATTATGTATTATCTCAAGAAATTAGCCATCATATTCCAGCTCAATTTAATGCAACCATAGAAATCGCGGCAAAACCAAATGAGCATGAAATTTTAAATTTGATAGCAATTTAAAATTTGACTTGAGAAATGATGTCACCTAATATTACCTAAGGTAAGAATTCAAGCTAAGTGATTTGAGGTAAAGCGTTAATTAGCATTTACGATGAGACTTTAAGCCTTTACAAACACGCGTAACAGATGGGGTTAAACCAGCATGACACAAAATGGTGAAAAGAAAAACACACCAAATCAGGAAAAGGGTAGCCAAAATAAGGGTGATCAAAGCAAGGCAGGCCAAAGTGCTGATCAATCTGCTGCTCAATCTAGCGCTCAGGCAAATTCTACAAAAGGAGCTGCAGGCGCATCTGTGAAGGTAAAGCACTCTAGTAGTACAAAAACCGCTCCCATTGTTGATTTAAAAGCAAATAGCAAGACAAGTAATGCAGCTGATGCAAATACTGATAACAAAGATAGTGGTAATAAAGCTGGAGCAGATAAAAAGCCAAGTTCAAGTGCATCTGCTAAATCTCAAGCCCATATGAAGCATCCAGTTTATCCAAATGTGGAGGCAAAGAAAGCTGCCTTAGCAGAAAAAGAGAAGGCTAATTTAGCTAAGTCAGATGCTAAGTCTAATGCTACGGAGGCTAAAAAAGCTACTCCTGTAAAAGCGGCTCCAGCAAAAGCTGAGCCGTCAAAGCCTGCTAAGCCTAAGAAGGTCTCTCAAAATACTGCGCCAAAAAAATCTGGATCTGGTGGTAAATTAGCCGCAGGATTAATTGGTGGTTTGGTTGCTGTTGGAGGTTGGGTTGGTATAAATCAAACTGGGCTCTTGCCTACCTCAAGCCCTGTCCCGCAAGTGGATAGTGCTGCTTCAGCTAAGGTTGAGAGTATTGAAAAGGCATTAAATGCGAAAATTGCTAATCTTGAAGCAGGTCTAAAAGAAACGGTCAACAAAGCATCAAGCCAGAATAGTGATACACTGAATGCTAAAATTACTGAGATTGAGACGACCATTGGACAAATGAACGAGAAGCTTCAAGCTTTGGGTAGTGGCAATGGTCAGGCTGATTCTGAATTAGATGTCTCTGTTGCAAAGATGAATGAGCAACTTACAGCCCTTTCCAAAGATGTTGGTGAATTATCACAGCGCGAACCTTTTGATGGTGCTTCATTAAATACTCAATTGACGGAATTAAAAAATAATTTGGCAAAGGCTGAGGCTGAAAATCAAGTTCTGGTTTCACGTTTGGATGCACTTGAGAAAACCTTGCAAGATGAGGGCCCAGAGCAAAAGGCTGCAAAAGTTTTAGCAGCATCAGCATTACAAAGTCAGATTGCTAGCGGTAAAGCTTATGGCGAGGCTTTAAAAAGCTATAAAGAGATTACGGGTGATGACAGCTCATTTGCAGAATTGGAAGAAAATGCAGCAAGCGGCATCGCAACACTTTCTCAGTTGCAGCAGCAATTTGATGGTACAAGTGATGCAATTTTATCTGCATTAGAGCCAAAGCCAGAAGAGAATGATATTTTTGGTCAATTGCTTTCAAATGCTAAATCTTTGGTGAAGGTTAAGCCTGTTGAAGGCTTGGAGGGTTCATCACCACTTGCAATTTTAGGGCATATCAAAACAAACCTCAAAAATGGTGAGTTGGATAAGGTGCAGGCTGAATGGCAAAAATTACCTGAAGCAGGCCAAGAAGTGGGTAAAGATTGGATCAAGGCGATAGAAATGCGTCAAACGGCCAATGGCATTTTGGATAAAGTTTTGCATAAGATGATGGCGAAATAACTGGGCAATTCTGGAACTGGGTTTAAAAGGACATATAATGTTTCGATTAGTATTATTTTTATTGTTAGTATTGGCATTGGGTGCTGGTTTTGCTTGGCTTGCGGATACTCAGGGCAATCTGGTTATTACTGTACAGGAGCAACCCTATGAGGTTTCTTTGATGGTTGCAGCAGCAGCTTTTGTCGCTTTATTTTTTGGCACACTTTTTATCTGGAAATTGATCTCTATGGCTTTAAACAGTCCAAGGCTTTTTTCAAGATGGCGTAAAAACCGCCGCAAGGATCGTGGATATAATGCACTATCAAAAGGCTTAGTTGCCGCTCATGCTGGTGATGCCATGATGGCGCGTCGCTTAACTAAAGAAAGTAAGAAGCTATTAAATAATGAGCCTTTGACAGAGCTTCTAATTGCGCAAACTGCCATTTTAGAAGGCAAGCGCGATGAAGCGCGTGATAAATTTGAAGCCATGCTGGAGAATCCTGAGACTAAGCTCTTGGGGCTTCGTGGTCTATATTTAGAAGCAGAGCGTATGGGTGAGGCGTCGGTTGCTGGGCATTATGCTGAACGTGCCTTGGAAGCGGCTCCTGGTTTACCTTGGGCAGGGAATGCCACTTTGAAAATTCACTCAGCCAAAGGCAATTGGGAAACTGCTTTAAAGGTACTGGAAGACAATAAAGCAACGAAATTGATTGAGCGCGATGAGGCAAAACATTTGCGCGCTGTGTTATTAACTGCCAATGCGCAATCCATGGAAGAAAAGAATCCTGAAAAAGCGCTTACTCATGCTGTGCAAGCCCATAAATTAGAGAATAGTTTTGTGCCAGCAGCAGTAACTGCTGCACGCATTGCTACGCGCCTTGGGAATATGCGTAAAGCTTCTAAAATTGTTGAAACGACATGGAAATTGGTGCCGCATCCAGAGCTTGCAGAGGTTTATATTCATGGGCGTACAGGCGATAGTGCACAAGACCGATATAAACGTGCAGAGAAATTAGCAAAATTACAAAGTAATCATATTGAAAGTAATTATGTGATTGCTAAAGCAGCAATTGATATTGGTGACTGGGAAAAAGCACGTGATACAATGGTGAGTATTTTACGCGATAAACCAACCCAACGTGCATGTTTAATCATGGCTGATATTGAAGAAGGCGAAAATGGCGATCAGGGTCGTATGCGTGAATGGTTGTCGCGTGCTGTGCGTGCCCCTAAAGATGCTGCTTGGACTGCTGATGGTCAAGTTAGCGAAAATTGGGCGCCGATTTCCCCCGTTACTGGTGAATTGGATGCATTTGAATGGAAAGTGCCTGTGGAACAGTTAGGCCATACAGTAGAAGTTGAAGATTATGCTCAAATCACCACGCCTGTTGTTAAACCAGAAGATATGAAAACTATTGAGGCTGTTGAAGTCGAGACTGTTGAAGCGGAAGTGGTTGAGGTTAAGAACGAAACAAAATCAGAAGATGATAAGTCAGATGATGGAAAATCTGATGTTGATAAAAAGGCTGATAAAGTCGACAAAGAAGATAAAAAGAAATCCACTATTGAGATTACGCCTTTGGCATCTGAAGCGGCTATTGACGTGCCAGATGATGTTAATGGCTCTGATAAAGATCAATCAGAATCTGAACCGGTGCCAGCCAAATTTCCATTAAAGAAACGCCCTGATGATCCAGGCGTCCGCGAGGGGGTTGAGCCCGCTGAAGAGAAAAAAGGGTTTAAACTGTTTTAAAATAGTTCTGAACTTAAGAAATTATTTTATAAAGCCTCTTATTCTGGAGGCCTTATATTTAACAGAGATTATAATGACAAAATCAAACCCTAAACACCCAACGTCTGAGCTACCATATCGCCCTTGTGTGGGTATTGTTGTTTTTAACAAAGATAATTTGGTCTGGGTTGGGCGTAGAATTGCACCTAAAAATAGTGAATATTCTGAAAGTGACATGCCTTGGCAAATGCCACAGGGCGGTATTGATGAAGGCGAGGATATTCTTGCTGCTGCTAAGCGTGAGCTATGGGAAGAAACAGGCATTACAAGTGTAAGCCTTTTAGATCAAACCGATGATTGGCTAGTCTATGATCTGCCTGATAATTTGATTGGTACGGGTTTAAAGGGCAAATTTTGTGGTCAAAAAATGATGTGGTTTGCATTTCGTTTTGAGGGAGATGAGGATGAAATTGCCATCAATCCACCTCCAGGGCAAGAAAAAGCCGAATTTAGTAAATGGCGCTGGGCACCGCTTGAAGATTTACCTGATCTTATTATTCCCTTTAAGAAAGCAGTTTATGAGCAGGTCGTTGAGCGCTTTCGCCACCTTGTATAATTACAGCTGAACATTTTAGTTTAATAAAATTATAAGCCTAGAGTGCATCACTTATCTATAATTTTATAAATGTCTCTTTCTCTTTGTTATTAAATAAGATTATTCTTAAAATAGGTGTCCCATTTTTGGGTGATATACACTAGCACGTATAGCGTTTAGGTGGATTCACCTAAACGAGAACTATTCGTGTAA